>NZ_RCWF01000008.1 GCF_003667345.1 Poseidonibacter antarcticus | reverse complement strand
AAGTATACATTGTGTGACTTTAACATTAAAATATCTTTTACTCAACATATAAGTTGAGTAATGAGTATATTAGATTAGGATTTATTTATAGATTTTATTTTATATATATTGATTACTCAGTTTTGCTGGTGGTTATAGAGAAGAGGAAATACCCAGTCCCATTTCGAACCTGGAAGTCAAGCTCTTCATCGCTGATAATACTGCAGGGTCCCCTTGTCGGAAACGTAGGTCACTGCCAGCTCTTGAGTATTTATTCAAATTAGCTTAGCTTTTTACACTTTTTTAGTGCGAAAAGCTAAGCTTTTTTTTTGCGCGCGGTTTTTTGCTTTTTTTGCCTTTTTTATTTTTACCAAAGCTTCTTTTTTACTTTTATTTTTCTTACATTCTCTTTATTTTAGTTGTTGAATTTTTTAATAATGTGTTTATATTAGTTCATTAGGATTTATTAAATTTTAATAGATTGGAGTATTATTTTGTAGGTAGCTTTAATAAATAAGAAAGCCCTATTACTAGGGCTTAATTTGGAAGATAAGTAAAATCTACAGTCTAGACTCGTATCGTCTAAGCATGTATAATCTTTTAAGCATTTTCTTTCTAGCGTTTATTTTTTGTTTTTTTCTGATTTCTGTCATTGGTTCAAAAAATCTTCTAGCTCTTGTTTCAGTTACAATAAGATTTCTATCACATTGTTTCTTAAACCGTCTGTATGCTTCGTCAAATGATTCACTATCTTTAACTTTAATGCCTGGCACTAAAATCACCCACTTTCTTTTTAAATTTTAGGGTTGCATTATATTTAAAATTTACTTAATTCTTATTTAATTAAAGTTAGAATATAATAAATACTAGAATATAAAGGTAATATTATGACATTAACACATTTAGATGATAATAATAGGCCAAAGATGGTTGATGTTTCAGAAAAAGATGAAACTAAAAGAGTTGCAGTTGCAAGTGGACAAATAACAATGTCTAATGATGCATATAAGGCTATTATAGATAATACTTCAAAAAAAGGTCCTGTGATTCAAACAGCTGTAATTGCTGCAATTATGGGGGTTAAAAAAACAAGTGAATTAATACCTATGTGTCATCCATTACTTTTAAGTGGAATTAATTGTGAAGTTGAAGAATTACCAAATCTTCCAGGTTTTAAACTAAAGGTAAGAGCAAAGCTAAATGGTCAGACTGGTGTGGAGATGGAAGCTTTAACTGGTGTATCTATTGGTTTATTAACTATCTATGATATGGTTAAAGCAATAGATAAAGCTATGATTATTTCAAATATACAACTTGAAAAAAAATCTGGTGGTAAAAGTGGTGATTTTATAAGGAGTTAATAAAATGATTGATTTAAGTAAAGAAAAACTAGAGTTAGATTATCCATGTAATTGGAGTTATAAACTAGTAGTAAAAGAAAGTATTAATATTAAAAGTGTTGTTCAAGAAGTAGTTCAAAAACGAGAGCATTCAATTATTAAATCTAAATCTAGCAGTAAAGGTAAGTTTGAAAGTTATAATTTAGAATTATTAGTTCACAATGAGGATGATAGAAAACTTTTATATGAAATCCTTGGTAAACATGATGATATTAAAATGGTACTTTAATCATTAATGCAAAATCTTAGAAGAGAATTTATCAAGAAATCTAGCTTTGTTATATTAACATCTGTTTCAAGTACGGATTTATTTGCTACAACTAGAAAAATTAAGAAAAATGATTTATTTATTGCTAAGAAGGATTATAAAGTATTTCATTCAATTAGAAATAAATTAAAATTAGTTCAGAATTATATAGGTTATGGTAATTTTAATGTTATAAGTTTTGACACAATGTTATATATAGCAAAAAGAGCTCCAAAAATAGAACCTTTCACAAAAGATGAAATTGCTTTTTTAGAGTTTATCTTTTATTATAATCCTTCTGTTCATGGTTTTTTTGGGAATAGAATAAACAATAATATTACAGAAAAAATTAATAAAAAATCTATTAAAAAGATACCTTATACTGGACATTATTTATTTAAAGGTAAATCAGAGAAAACATATTATGAAATGAAAAAAGATATAGGGGATTCTCTTACTTTAACTTCGGGGATTAGAAGTATTGTTAAACAAACAAAACTTTTCTTAGATAAAATAAATAGAGTTAATGGAAATATTACCATTGCTGCAAAGTCAATAGCTCCTCCTGCTTATACTTACCATTCTATCGGTGATTTTGATGTAGGTAAAAAAGGATTAGGTTATGCAAATTTTACCTCTAAATTTGCAAGAACGCAAGAATTTCAACAGATAATAAGATTAAAATATGTTGACGTTAGATATACAATAAACAATAAGGACGGTGTAAGGTATGAACCTTGGCATATTACAACTATTTAAGATTTCATTAATATTTATTTGTTTACAACATTTAAATGCAGATGTGAAAAGTTTCGATTTCGATTTTATTAAAAAAGGTCAGCAAAATGAGAATACTCTATTAATTATTGGAGGGATACAAGGTGATGAACCTGGAGCTTTTATGGCAGCATCATTAATTGCAACTCATTATGATATTAAAAAAGGTTCAGTTTGGGTTATCCCTAATTTAAATTTTTATTCTATTATTAAAAGATCGCGTGGTCCTTATGGAGATATGAATAGAAAGTTTGCAAAATTATCAGAAAATGATCCTGATTATAATACGGTTCAGAGAATAAAAAAATATATTAAATCTGATGAAGTAAAATTAATTCTTAATTTACATGACGGTAGTGGATTTTATAGAGAAAAACATCTTAGCAACGAACTATCTCCTTTAAGATGGGGACAATGTTCTATTATTGATCAATCTAATTTAGATATTGAAAGTTACGGGAATTTAGAAGAAATATCAACAAAAGTTGTTAATTCAATAAATAATAACTTAATAAAATCAAGAGATAAGTATCATGTAAAAAATACTAAGACTAGACTTGGCGACAAAGAAATGGAAAAATCTCTTACTTATTATGCTATTAATAATGGAAAGGCTGCTTTTGCAAATGAGGCTAGTAAAGAACTTAATTTAGAAGAAAGAGTTTATTATCATTTATTGGCAATTGAAGAATATATGAATATTATGGGAATTGAGTTTCACAGAAAGTTTAATCTTACGACTTCAGATATTAAAAATGTAATTGATCATGATATTTTCATATCTTTTTATGATGAAAAAATTAAATTACCATTAAGTAAGGTAAGAAAGCTTTTAAGATATTTCCCAATTAGTAAAGATGGAAATTTAGAGTTTACTACTTCAAGCCCATTAATGACAATAGTTAAAGAGGGGAAAGAATATATAATACATTATGGAAATAGAAAACTTGCTAAACTTCATCCTGATTATATAAAATTTATTGAGGATGAAAGAAAAATTAATATATTTATTGATGGTGTTAAAAATAGTATAAAATTCGGTGATATTATATATGCAAAAGACACTTTTAATATTGAACCTATACCTAATTTAAGAGTAAATGTTATTGGTTATGTGAATAAGAATAAGAAAAATGAAGTAGGTCTTGATATAACTAAAAAAGAAATTGTAAAAAGATTTTCAATTGATCAAGATGGTAATATTTTTAGAATTGAGTTTTATCAGGGAGATAAGTTTGCTGGTATGATTCTTTTAGGATTTGAAAAATAGAGTATTTTTATACTCTATTTAAAAAAAACTAATTCTTTTTTTATTTTTTCTTGATTTAATTTTTTACATGCAGTTTTGTAAATTTCATTAATTCTTTCATCTTCATCATTAACTATATTTTTAACTTCATCTAAAGATTTCCCTTCACTAAATGCAACAAATACTTTAAACTCTTTTTTTGTAAATTTCTTTTTAAGAACTTCTTCTAATTCTTCTTCATCTTTTAGTGTTCCCACTAATTTGTCTATATTTAATTCGATTGCTTCTGTAAAATTCATGTATTTCCTTTTTTAATTGTTTAACCAATTTTCTATATTTTTAATATCATTGTATGATGTTAAATCAAGCATTATTGGAGTTATTGAGATATAATTAGCTTTAATTGCTTCAAAATCACAACTTTTGTCACTTGACTCTTTCCAGATTAATGGATGTAATCCTATCCAATAAAACTCTTCACCTCGAGGATTATTATGTCTATGCGTATCATTACCATATTCTCTATATCCAGCTTTTGTAACTTTTACTCCATTACACTCTTCTGGTTTTATTGGTGGGATATTAACATTTAAAAACTTTCTTTCCTCTAATGGGAAGTTATTATCTAATATTTTTTTAGCTAAGTTTGCAATTGTTTGTTTTGCTAGGGCAAAATCCCATCCATTTTTTATATCATTACATTTATCTCTACAGACTTGAGAAATTGCAATAGCTGGGATTCCTTGTAATACTGCTTCCATAGCAGCAGCTGCAGTTCCACTGTAAGTGATATCTTCACCCATATTAGCACCAATATTAATACCTGAAATTACTAAATCAGGTTTATAGTTATCTTTAAATAAATTATTTAAAGATATGAAAATACAATCGCTTGGACTTCCATCATCAACTCTATAATAATCATCTTCAACATTATCTAATCTTAATGGTTTATCAAGAGTTAAACTATGCCCACATGCAGATTTATTTTTTGCAGGAGCAACAACAGTTATTTTTGCAATTGGTTTTAATACTTCAATCAGAACTTTTAATCCTATGGCATCGAATCCATCATCATTTGTTAATAAAATATGTTTAATCATGTAACTACAAATGCTCCTTCAATATTTGGTATAAATTTTTCTATATTACTATTAATTTTAAAGCCACTTTCAAGTTCAATATCTGCAAGTTTTGACTTGACTAATATTTTTAATTCTCGTTTCCCTTGATTATTTGCAACTAAATCAAATAATTTATATATACTATTTTCATCATTAGAAAACGGTATTGCTATTGTCAATGGTGGTTCTTCTACTTCTTTTTGTTTTGTTTTTACTTTTTCTTTTTTTGCATCTTTTATATTTTCTATTTTCATAATATTCATTCTTGTAAAATTTTCATCTTTTGAAATTTTTACTTTAAATGCAATAGGTTCAGAATCACTAGGATTTTTTAAGTCAATACCAAAATCATCTTCTAATTCTTTTATTCTATTTTCAAAAAGCATAAGTTCAATTGTACCGTGTAAATCCATTATAGATGCAATTCCAAATTTATTACCTTTTTTAGATATTTTTTGAACTATATTTTCAACTTTACCTACAAACAAAGCTTGTGAACCATCAGCTAATTCATCTACTTGTGATGATAATGTATAGTTAATTTGGTCTAATTGTTCTCTATACTTATCAAGTGGATGTCCTGATACATAAAAACCTAATGATGCTTTTTCAAATTCTAATATTTCTGTTTGATCAAACTCTTCTAAATGTTCTAATTCAATTTGAATTTTTGTTAATTCTTCAGAATCTCCAAATAAAGAACCAGTGGCCATTTTCTTAGCTTTCATAGAATTACCAACAGCTTCTGAAATTGATTCTATTTGTTCAAGCATTGCCCTTCTCGAGTAGCCAAAAGATGTTAGTGCTCCTGATTTTGCAAGAGATTCTATTACTCTTTTATTTACCTTACTTCCATCAATTCTTGAAACAAAATCAGATAAGTCTTTGAAATCTCCATTCTCATCTCGTTCATGAATAATTGATTTAATTGCAACATCTCCTGCACCTTTAATAGCACCCATTCCAAACATTACAGTTTCTTTTTCATCAATATTTGTTGCTGAAAAAACTAAGTGTGATTTATTAATATCAGGTGGGAAAAGATCTAAGTTTAATCTTTTTACTTCATCCACATATTTTACAACTTTGTCTGTGTTATCTTTTTCAAGTGTAAGCAATGCTGCCATAAACTCTGATGGATAATAGTTTTTTAAATATGATGTATAAAATGTTACAAGTGCATAAGCAGCGGAGTGTGATTTATTAAATCCATAACCAGCAAACTTTACAATAAGATCGAATAACTCTTCACAGTGTTCTCTTTTATAACCTTTTTTTTCTCCACCTAATGAAAATTCATCTTTTAATTTATCTAGGACTTCTTTAGTTTTTTTACCCATAGCCCGTCTAACTAAATCCGCACCACCAAGTGAAAAACCACCAATTGTTTGTACAATTTGCATAACTTGTTCTTGATATACAATAACTCCGTAAGTTGGTTCAAGAATTGGTCTTAAAGGTGCATCAAATTCATCATAAAAATAGTCAATTTTTGCTCGACCATGTTTTCTATCAATAAAGTCATCAAGCATTCCTGACTCCATTGGTCCTGGTCTATATAGAGCTAGGATGGCAATAATATCTTCAAAATTATCTGGTTTAAGTCTTTTACATAAATCTTGCATACCATCTGATTCTATTTGGAATAACCCAATTGTATTTCCTGTTTGAATTAGGTCATAAACACCTTTATCATTTACATCAGCTGTAATAAAATCTATTCTTTTACCATGTCTTTTTTCTATTAATTTATTTGCTTCTTCAATAACTGTTAGGGTCTTTAGACCCAAGAAGTCAAATTTGATTAAATCGACATCTTCTACATATTTACCATTATATTGAGTGGCAAGAGTATCTAAACCTGAAGGTTTAAATAATGGTGTTTTATTCCATAAGGGATCATTTGAAATAACTACACCAGCTGCGTGTGTTCCTGCATTTCTATTTAGTCCTTCAAGAGCTAATGCATATTCCCAAACTCTTGCAGCTTGTGGATCAGCTTCACAAAGTTCTCTTATTTTTGGTTCTTTTTCCCAAGAAGTTTCAAGGTCGATTTTTAATTCATCAGGAATTAGTTTTGCCATTGCATCAGCTTTTGAATAAGGCATATCTAAAACTCTTGCTACATCTCGAATAACTCCTTTTGCTAGAAGTTTACCAAAAGTAATAATTTGAGCAACATTGGCTCTTCCATATTGTTCAACAACATAATTAATAATTTCACCACGTCTTGCTTGACAGAAATCCATATCAATATCTGGCATTGATATTCTTTCAGGGTTCAAGAATCGCTCAAAAATTAATCCATAAGGAATAGGATCAATATCGGTAATTTCAAGTGAAAAAGCAACTAAAGAACCAGCTGCTGATCCACGTCCTGGACCTACTGGAATTTTCATTTGTTTTGCAACAATAACGAAATCCCAAACGATAAGCATATATCCTGGAAATTTCATACTATTAATAATGTCAATTTCTACTTGAAGTCGGTCTTTATATTCTTGATGTTTTGATTTATCAACAATTTTAAGTCTTTTTTCTAGACCTTTCCAACATTCGTGTATAAATAAAACTTTATCATTTTCAAGAGAATATTCAAGTTCTGGTTCTGGCAATACAAGATTCCTTAGTTCAGATTTCTGTCTTGTAAACTTAAAGTTTGGAGGAGTTGGATCTCCTAATTTTATTTCTAAATTACATTTGTCTGCTATTTCTTGTGTTGCTGCAATTGCTTCAGGAATATCTGCATAAAGTTTTGCAATTTGTTCTGGTGATTTTAAATAAAATTCATGAACAGAATGTCTTAATCTATTTGGATCATCATAAAGTTTATTCATTGCAATACACATAAAGGCTTCATGAGCATCTGCATCTTTTTGATTTAAATAATGTGTATCATTAGTTGCAACAACTTTAATATCAAGTTCACGTCCAAGTTTTAAAATTTGGTTATCAATAAAATGCTGGTCACCAATTCCATGACGCATAATTTCAAGATAAAAATCATCACCAAAAATTTCTTTATATTCTAGTGCTGCTGCTTTTGCACCTTCATATCCTTTTGCACCATTTTTTACATTTCTTTCATTTTGTGTATTTAAATTCCAGTTAATCTCACCTTGTAGACAAGCTGCAGAACATACTAAACCACCAGAGTTTTCTCGTAAAAGTTTTTTATTTATTCTTGGATAATAATAAAAACCATGTATATAAGCTTGTGAACTTAAATACATTAGGTTTTTATATCCTTCTTGATTTTTTGCATATAAACAAAGGTGAAATCTTTGCCTTGTTGTTTTATCATTTAATTCTTCATTATTATGAATATATGCTTCCATTCCAATAATAGGCTTTATACCTTCATCTCTCATGGCATTATAAAAAGAAATTGCTCCGAACATATTTCCATGGTCTGTCATTGCAACAGAAGTCATTCCCATTTCTTTTACTTTTTTTGCAAGTGGTATTATTTTATTTGCACCATCTAAAAGTGAGTATTCTGTATGTAAATGTAAATGCGTAAATTGTGGTGTAGTTGACATAATATAATCTTTAATATTTATTTAATTTTTAAATTAAATTATATCCAAAAAATGATTTTTTGCTTCTTTAACTCCAAGATTAAAACAATCTTCAATTTCTTCAAAACTGTATAAAGCAAAGTTTCTTATCTGACTGCTAGCAAGGTAATAATCTGTATTTTCAATTGAGTATTTATTGTTTTCATAAAGTTGCGTGAAAATCTTTCTTTTTAAAATCTTTATAGGATTTATTCTTAGAATCTTATTTGCATATTCTTTTGGAAATAAATCAATAGATAAAATATCATAATTTTTATTTTCCAGTGGTTTTATTGGGATATTATCGAATAATCCCCCATCAATTAAATACATATTTTTGTACTTAATCGGTCTAAATAAGGGAATAATTGCACTTGAGGCTATACATAAAGTAATTGTATCCCCACTATTAAAATAGTGTAATTTTCTTTTTTTTAAATCATAAGCGTTTACAAAAACTGGTTTTGGAATATTTTCTATTTTTGAAATTGGTAATAACTCTTTTATAATTTTATTTGAAGTGTCAATCTTAAGTAATCCATTTTTAAAATAATTAAATTTAATAGCTTTTCTTATTTCTTTTGAAGTAAATATTTTTAATTGTTCTTTTGCACTAACTCCACTTGCATGTGAGCATGAAATAATACTTCCAATTGATGAGCCACTAAAGGCATGTATTTCAATATTATTTACTTCGCAATAATGTAAAACTCCTAAGTGAAAAGCTCCACGTGCTGCTCCTCCACCTAATGCTAGTGCTAAATTCATTTATCCAACCAATTTATTATTTTAAATTCTCCATCGAAAGTTTCAACAATTGCGGTACAAGATTCTACCCAATCACCACAATTTAAATATTCTATCGTATCAATATTTCTAATTTCTGCTTTATGAATGTGTCCACAAATAATACCATCATATCCTTTATTCTTTGCATGATTTGATAATACTGTTTCAAAATCATTTATAAATGATACTGAAGATTTAACACTATCTTTTACATATTTTGAAAGTGAGAAATATTTATGAATTCCTACTTTTCTTCTTAAAAAATTTAATACTGAATTTAAATGTAAAAGTAAATCATAACCATAATCACCAAGTATTGCTAGCCATTTTTTTGTCATGGTAATTGAGTCAAAAAAATCTCCATGAGTTATATAATATTTATTCCCATTTATTCCATAATAATCTAATTCATTTGTTATTTTTAAAGAATCACCAAGTATTAAAGGTACAAAAGGGCGTATAAATTCATCATGGTTACCTGTTATAAAAGTTACGTTTGTTCCTTTTCTTGCTTTTTTCAATATTTTTTGTATTACATCTGAGTGAGATTGTGGCCAAATAAACTTTCTTTTTATAGCCCATCCATCAATAATATCACCTACTAATATTAGGTTTTCACTTTCATTATGTTTTAAAAAGTTTAATAATTCTTTTGTTTTAGAAAACTTTGTTCCTAGATGTATATCTGATATAAATATGCTTTTGTATTTCATTCAAGGATTTTATTTTTATTTGATTACAATTGAATGACAAGAAGAAAAAAAGATTAGATAATTTATCTAATCTTTTTTGATTATTTTTATGCTAATAAACCATTCTTTACGTTAGTATAAGTCTCTTCTTCACATAAAATGTTTACAATTTCAAGGGCAAAACTCATAGCAGTTGCTGGTCCTCTTGATGTAATTACTTTTCCATCAATTACAATTGCATCATCTTCATGGTAACCATTTTCTCTTATTTCTTTTTCAAAACTTGGATAACACGTGAAGTTTTCATTTAGAACATCAGCTTTGTGTAAAGCATAAGGTGCAGCACAAATTGCTCCAATATTTTTATTTTGTTCTTTGAACTCTTTTAAAAGTGATTGTACCTTTTCATTTTCTGCTAAATTAAATGCATTTGGTAAACCACCTGGTAAAACAATCATATCAAAATCAGAAGAATTAATAGTATCTATTAGACAATCTGCAACAATTTTTATACTATTAGCACCTGCTGTTTGAATATCTTCAGTTGCTGCTATTGTAACTTCGATATTTGCACGTCTACAAATATCAATTATACTTATTGCTTCAATCTCTTCAAAACCATTTGAAATAGCTATTATAATTTTTGCCATAAAAATCCTTTTTTGTTTTTATAATTATATTCAAACCCATATAAATAAGCTTTGAAACTAGATTTTATAGAAAATAATAAATAATCTTTTCAAGAGTATGTAAGCAAAGTTTAAATAAAATTTAAATAATCAGTTAAAGGGGTTTTTAATGTTTAAAAGTTTATCTAAAGTGGGAATAATAGCTACTTTACTCGCATTTACAATAGTAGGTTGTACATATAAAAAAGAGATTACAAGTACCTCTCTTAATGGCGATGTTTTAAAAGAGTACAACAAAGTGCAAACTACAAAACAAATTTTAGAAATTGCAGATGATAAGCAAAGAAATATAACCACTCAATCAACTTTGGAAGGAACAATAGCCTCTTTAGCAACTCAAATGATGAGAAATAAAAAAATGAATACAAATAAACCTGTAATTATTACATCATTTGTAAGACTTGCGGAACTTAAAAAAACTACTGAATTTGGAAGAATAGTCAGTGAAAGTTTAATTGATGAATTATCAAATAGAGGCTTTAATATTATTGAATTTAGGGGACAATTAGCAGTTTCAGTTAATAATGATGGAGAGTACTTTATCAGTAGAAAAACTAATAAATTGAAGAATAAAATTCCAAATACTTATATTGTAGTTGGAACTTATTCTAGACAATATGGGAAAGTTATGTTAAATGCAAGAGTTATTGATAATATTACGGGAAAAATTATCTCTAGTTCTAGGGCAACATATAATCATAAAAGAATGAATGATTGTATGTTATTTAAAGATTGTAAAGCAGCTAGAACTATTAACATAGTAGAAGAACGATAAATATATGAGTTCAAGCTTTTATAAAGTTATAAAATTAGTTATACTTTCTTCTTTTGTAACCCTGTTTCTTTCTTCTTGCTCACATAAAAATCTTATAAATGGTACAAATGACTTTCACTCTTTAGTCTCTGATTTAGTTGATGATGCTGCTAAAAAAATAAAAAGTAATACAATGATTGATGATATTGTATTAGTTTCAGATTTTGTTAATCTAGATAGATTAAAAAATAGATCTGAGCTAGGTTTTTTATTATCAGATATATTAAAAGATAGATTGGTCTCTTTAAATATTCTTGTTCGTGAAATTGAATTTGGGAAAGAGTTTGAATTAGGTGAATCAGGTTTTAATTTATTAACTAGAGATCACAATAAAATTATTTCCAAGAAAGTAGAAAAAGAAAGATTTGCTGTAGTTGGAACATACTCAATTACAAGTAGAAGTTTAAATCTATTTATAAAATTAATAGATATTAGAACAGGTTATATATTAGCTTCATCATATGAGAGAACTGATATTGATGAGGAAATTCTACAATTAGAAGGATCAGCAGATTCTTCTAGTATTTCACGTCCTCATATTGTATTATAAGATAATATCTTGTATTAAAAATTGAGGAGTTATCTCTCCTCGGAATTCATTTTTACTAATTGAAACAACTAAGTCAAAGATATTTGGTAAATCACTATTTGAGTCATTAAATTTAATAGCTTCAAATATAACTCCATCACAATTTAATGTTAATTTCATATGATTTTTATCTCTACCCATTAAAGTACATTTTACTAGTGAAACTTTTGAGATTTTGAATATAGGTTTTAAGTTTTCTAAACCATAAGGTTCAAATTGATCAATAATATCTAAAAATTGTAAATCTACTGATGCTACATCTAATTCACCTAAAGTAGTTGGTTCAATATGTAATTCATCTTTATGAGCTTCTAATTCTTCATTTATAATAGTTTTAAACTCTTCTAGGTTTTCTTCTTTCATAGCTAATCCAGCTGCATTTTTATGTCCACCAAATCCTAGAAGTAAATGTGAAGCTTTTGTGATTATTGTATGAAGATTTATATTTGCATTTGCTCTTGCACTTCCTTTTGCAATACCGTTATTCAAAGAAAAGATAAAAGCAGGTTTTTTAAAAGTGTTGGATAATTTTGATGCAACAATTCCAATAACACCTTCATGCCAGTTTTCACCCCAAACAATAACCGCATTATCATTTACATTTGTTTTTGCTTGTGCTTTTTTTGTAATATCTTCTTGAAGTGCTTTTCTATAAGTATTTAATTCTTCTAACATTTGTAAAGAGTCATTTGCTTGATATGAAGTTTTTGATAAAAGAAATTCTAAGGCAATACTTGCATCTTCCATTCTTCCTGCACTATTTATTTTTGGCGCTATAAAAAAGCCAATATCATCTGATACAAAAGCTTGTTTTTGCATAACTTCATTTAACTTCTTAAAAGCTTCTCTTTGTGATGTTTTAATTTTTTTTAAACCTTGTTTTACAAGAGTATAATTAAGTGCAGTCATTGGCATAATATCTGCTATTATAGCAACACAAAGCAAATCTAAAAAGTCTGTCATTTTTACATCAAGATTTAACTCTTTTTTAATTGCAGCACATAAATACCAAGCAACTTGAGCTCCACAAATATCTTTAAACTCAAAGTTACAATCTTCTTGTTTTGGGTTAATTATTGCATAAGCATAAGGAATATTTTCACCAACGGTATGATGATCTGTGATAATTAAATCAATACCTTTTTCTTTTAGTTTTAAAGCAGCAGGAACAGCCGATATTCCATTATCAACAGTTATTACTAATCCATCATCAATCATATCTACAATCTTTGGAGATAAACCATAACCATGTTTGAATCTATTTGGAATTATATAATTGATTTTTACATTAATCTTTTTGAAGAAATCTACCATTATTGTAGTTGATACAACACCATCTACATCGTAGTCACCCACTATTGTAATAGTTTCTTTATTTAAAATTGCAGTTTTTATTCTCGTAGAAGCTTTTTTAATATCTTTGAAATTATCAGGAGCTGGAATATCTGCAAGACGCGAATATAAGTTATTCGAATGTCTAGCAGAAAGTAGTTCAAAAAGTCTATTTTTTGTAACTTTTATCATTAATCTTTTTTATTTGCTTGTCTAACAAATTCTAAGATTATTGGGTTTGGAGTTTCTAAATGTGATGTAAACTCAGGATGGAATTGAACACCTACAAACCATGGATGATCTTTAATTTCAACTGCTTCAATTAATCCATTAGATTGTCCAGATATTATCATTCCTGCTTCTTCTAATCTTTCTTTATAAGCTGGATTTGCTTCATATCTATGTCTATGTCTTTCAAAATAAATTTCTTCATTTCCATATGCTTTTTGTAATTTTGTTCCTTTTAAAGGTTCAAATGGATACTCACCTAATCTCATAGTCCCACCCATTGGTGATTTATGAGTTCTAATTTGTTTTTCTCCACTTTGATCCATAAATTCATCAATTAAATAAATTAATGGATTAGGTGTTTCTTTATCAAATTCAATAGAGTTTGCATCTTCAATTCCTAACACATTTCTAGCATATTCTATAACAGCTAATTGCATACCAAGACAAATACCTAAGTATGGTATTTTATTTTCTCTAGCATATTTAATAGCTTCAAGTTTTCCTTTTACACCTCTATGTCCAAATCCACCAGCTACTAATATACCATCAGATTCTCCAATAATATCATAAGCTCCATGAACTTCGATTTTCTCAGAATCACACCAATGAATATTTACTTTCGTATTTAAATGTGCACCACTATGAATTAATGCTTCTGTTAATGATTTATATGATTCTTTTAATTCTAAATATTTTCCTACAAATGCAATTGTTAATTCTTCTTGTGGTACTAAAATATTTTTAACTAAAGTATCCCATTTCCCCATATTTGGTTTGATTTTAATATTAAAATGATTAGATAAAGGATTAATGATCCCTTCTTTAATAAAATGTAAAGGAACTTGATAAATTGATTGTGCATCACCTGCTTCAATTACTCCATTATTATCAATATCACATGACATTGCTAATTTTGTTTTTAAATTCTTTGGTAATGTTCGCTCTGTTCTACAAACTAACATATGAGGAGTAATACCAATTCTTCTTAATTCTTGAACAGAATGTTGTGTTGGTTTTGTTTTAAGTTCATCAGCTGCTGCTATGTATGGAATTAATGTAACATGAATATTCATAGTATTTGTTTTTGGAAGTTCATGTCTGATTGAACGAATAGACTCCATAAATGGTAAACCTTCAATATCTCCTACTGTTCCACCTAATTCAACAATTAAAAATTCATAACCTTCTGCAACTGAATAAATTCTTCTTTTAATTTCATCTACAACATGAGGAATTACTTGAATAGTTTTACCTAAGTAACCACCTTCTCTTTCTCTTTTAATTACACTTTGATAAACTTGTCCTGTTGTAAAGTTGTTTTTAGCACTTAACGTTGTATCAATAAATCTTTCGTAATTTCCTAAGTCTAAATCTGTTTCTGCTCCATCGGCAGTTACGAAAACTTCTCCATGTTCTAGTGGACTCATTGTCCCTGGATCTACATTTAAGTATGGGTCAATTTTAAGCATACTTACTTTGAAGCCAGATTGTTTTAATATTGTTGCAATTGATGCTGCGGTGATTCCTTTTCCTAGTGAACTTAGAACCCCACCTGTTACGAAGATGAATTTAGTCATGTAATACTCCAATGAAATTTGTTAATGATATTCGCGATTGTATCTAGTTTTTGTTGATAATTAAGTTAAGTAAGTTTTTTTAAGAAATAGACAGGTTTATATTATATAAACTTGTCTATTTGTGAAGTTATTTAAGTTTATCAAATCTTGGGTATATAAATACAGCTTTTCTAAAAACAACTACTTTTTCTGGATCTTCTTGAGCATAAGCTTTTAAAGTTACTGTAATTGGTGTATCTCTTGTAGAATCATTAACTAGTACTTTATTCGTTTCTAATATCATAACTTTTTTCGCCATTTTACCAGGACTTAGAGTAAATGGTTTAAATCTTTTAATTTGGATATCATCATGATCAACTACTTCAATATTATATGTTAATTTTTTTGATTCTGTATTTTGGAATAATAATAAGAAATTATTGGCAACAACGTGGTTTTCTTTCACTTTATACAGTTGAGTAGTTTTATTTACATTTAGTAACATATATTCTTTTTTCCCACCCATAACAAATAATAGAGCAACAACAATTAGTAAAGCAACAGCATACATAATAGTTTGCTTTCTAATAATTTTTGTTGGAATATCTCTTTTAATTGTATTTGTACTTGACCATTGAACAAGTGATGGTTTACCAAGTTTCCCCATAACAGTAGTACAAGCATCAACACATTCTAAACAGTTGATACATTCTAGTTGTGTACCTTTTCTGATATCAATATGTGTAGGACAAACAGTAACACATGCTTCACATGTTGTACATTCGTTTGTTTGAGAAGGTAAATCTTTTGCTTTGAAGATAATTTTTTCTTTATCTTCATTATAAATATCTCCACCTCTTTTAGTTGAGTATATTGCTTGATAAGTATCTTCATCATATAAAACAGATTGAACTCTTGAGTAAGGACAAATATAAATACAGAAATCTTCTTTTAATAAAATTCCATCATATACAATAAATGCAGCAATTCCTAATACAAAACCAATTAATACCATATGTTCAGTTGGATTTTGTAAATAAGAGAAGAAATCTTCAGGTGGAATGAAAAACCACATAAAGTTTGATGCTGCTAATAATGATAAAAATGTCCATATTATAACAGCAATAACTCTTTTAGAAACATTTTTAGCTTTTGACATATCAGGATCTTTTTGCTTATTTTTAATTCTTCGTAATCCTAATAACTTAGACTCAATTAAGTCTCTATAAATAACTCTAAATATAGTCTGAGGACAAGCCCAACCACACCAAGCACGACCTCCTAAAGATGTTGCTGCAAAAATTCCCAAGAATAAAAGCATTAATAAAAATGGCATTAAATACAACTCTTGCATATCAAATGCAGTTCCAAGTAAGTGAAGTTGTTTCTTATCAAAAGATAATAAGAAAATATGATTACCACCAATTGTGATAAAAGGTAAAGAAATAGATAAAATAGTTGCTAATGCATAACCATAATATCTTTTTATCCGATAAGGAGTTTTTTTTAGAAATTCATTTTTTTCTTTCATGTGAAGGCCTTTTTTGTAATTCTTAGGTAATTTTATATAAATATAGCTTATAATAAGCATAAGCAATTATAAGTTAATCTTATGTTAGTTTAGTTTTAATATTTCCTTAACCTTGAATTCTTTTAAATTCGTTAATTTTTGGATAGTCTTTTATATAGTATAGGATTAAACTTTTTTAATTCATTTGTAATTCTATTACATCTTTTGTATATAAAAAACTTGTATATTAGTCCTCATTTTTTATTATTATTGTGCGCATACTTTATTTCTGCCAGTTTCTTTTGCTTTATATAATAAATCATCAGCTTTTTTATATATCTCAATTTCTGTGATTTCTTCATTATATAATATAGTTAATAAACCTATAGAAATTGTAACTACATTAGAAATTACATTTTTTTCATGCGGTATTTTTAAATTCTCAATAGCTTTTCTTATTACATTTGCAAAGATTTCAGCTTCTTTTTGTGATAATTCAGAAAATAAAATTCCAAATTCTTCCCCTCCTAATCTAAATGCAAAATCTCCAGCTCTTTTGCAAAAGCTATTAAGTACTTTACTGATTTTACATAAGACTTTATCCCCTTCTTGATGTCCATAAGTATCATTATAAAATTTGAAGTAATCTACATCTAACATCATAAAAGACAGTGTTTTTTTATCTCTTTTAGCACGATTGAGTTCATTATGTAATACTTGATTAAAATGTCGTCTATTATAAAGTTTTGTAAGTTCATCATGTAAAGAAATTTCTTCAATTCTTTTTTTATCTGTGATATCTTGCATAATAAAGGTATATCCTATTTTTTGACCATTAGCAATATCAAAATCTGGATGAATAGCTAGTTTAAGCCAGTAAGTAGAAACATCTTTTCTTTTATTTTCTAACTCACCTTCCCAAATAAGATTTTTATCTAATGTTGACCATAACTTAGAATATGTTTCTTTTGATAAATTACTATGATGGATAATTCTACATTCATTTCCAATTAACTCTTCTTTTTTAAAGCCACTAATTTTTAAAAATGCTTTTGAAATATTTGTTACAACACCTTTTAAATTTATATTTGAAGATATTATATTTTGATCCATAAGTTTAATATATTGTTTTATCTCGAATTCAGCTTTTTTTAATTGGGTAATATCTGCAATATTATATAAAAGTGTTTTTTTATCAGGCATTAGAGAAATAGATATATTTGCGGTAATAATCTTATCTTTGACTTTATATACTTTATTTATATTTTCAACATACCCATTTGTTAGAACATCATTAATTATTTCTTTTACTTTTAAACTTTCATCTTCTAAGCTTAGTGAAAAGAAACTTTGATTTTTTAACTCTTCTTTGTTATATCCTATTATTCTTGAGAAAGAATCATTTGTCATTAGGAAATTTGTATTTAAATCAGTAAGAGCAATTCCATTTAATGATTTATCAAAAATTGTTTCAAACTCTTTTCGACTTTCATCTAGTTCTTGTATTTTATGTTCTAATTCATTAACTGTATGTTCAAGTGAGTTTTTAAGTTCATATAATTTTAAATGAGTTGATACTCTAGCTTGTAATTCCTCTTTTGAGAAAGGTTTTGATATATAATCAATAGCACCTTTATTAAAACCTTTTACAACACTTTTTGAATCATTCTTAGCAGTTAAGAATATAAAAGGAATATTTTCTGTTTCTTTTGAAGATTTTATTCTATCTGCAACTTCATAACCATTCATTTTTGGCATATTAATATCGAGTAAAATTAAATCAGGTTTTACTTTATCTAGCATTTCTAAAGCAGTTATTCCATCTGTTGCTATTCTTATTTGATATAAATTATGTAAATTCTCTGCTACTATATTAATATTTGTAGGCTCATCATCTACTATTAAAACTATTTTTTGATTCAAGATAACTCCCCAATAATTTTTCTTAGTATCTCTTGTGCATTTGTATAATCAAAATTTAATAAATATTTTTCAAGTTCCATAGCTATTATCTCATTTTCAACTTGACTTACTTGATTTATAACTAATTCTTTTCTTTCTTGAGTGATAAATGCACCCTGCGAAATATCATAATTTAATTGCTTAATATTTTCTAATATTTCTTTTTTTAAAAAATTGTTTGAATCAGTTTTTACTATAATTTTAGGAACTATTTCTTCATCTATTGTTTTCATTACAATAGTTAAACTATCTTTTAATTTAGCTAAAAAATTAATCTTTTCCTCAAAAATATTACTAGTATAAATTTTTGTACTATATTTAAAAACATCATAAAGAGATAAATTTCCACTTAATCCTTTTATATTATGAATTAAAGAATTAAATTCATCAGATTTTATATCTAAAGAACTAAGTTCTTTAATTATATTCTTTTTGTCTTTTGAAAAATTTATTAACATTTTATATGAAAGTTCTTTATCATTATTTAATCTCTCAATTAATTCTTTTAAGTCTATTCCTTCACAATGGTTTTCTACAACTAGTTCATTATTTGGTAATACTTCTTCAAATGATGTATCAAGATATCTGCTAATTATTTCTTTAAGTTTATTAATATCAATGGGTTTTGACAAGTGCTCATTCATCCCTACTTTTTGTGTCATTTTTAAATCTTCATCCATCACAGCAGCACTTAATGCAATAATAGGGACATTAGAATTAAATTCCCTAATTTCTTTGCTTGCTTGGAATCCATCCATAATAGGCATTTGTAAATCCATAAAAATGATATCAAAATATTCTTTTTTTACTTTTTCTACAGCTATTTTACCATTAATTGCAGTATATACTTCTAAACCAAAATTTTCTAGGTTCTGTTTTGCTACAAGCTGATTTATTTCATTATCTTCTACTAATAGAGCTTTTCCTTTTGCAATAAGCTTTTGTTTGCTATGATCTTTTTCTAATTTAGTATCACTGTTTATAGCTAAAATATCTAATAAAGTAGAAGAACTAAATGGTTTTATTAAAAGTTTATTCTCATTCATTTTATTTTCCTTTACTTTGCTAATAAGTGAATCTCGTTTGTCAAATGAACTTATAATAATAATCTTTATATCTTTATTAGAATAAAGTGAGTCTGCAATCTTTGTAAATTTAATTCCATCAATCCCTGGTAACTCCCATTCTATTAGAATATAATTAAAATCTTCTTTTTTTAGAATTTCTAAAGCAGATTCTGCACTATGACAAATTTTTGTATTTAAGGCAAACATCTTTAATGTCATTTCTATATTTTCACTTGTATTTTTATTATTATTTACAATTAATACATTTTTATTTTTTAAATCTTGAGATAAAAATCTATAATCTTTTTTTATATATTCTACTTTTGACGTGAAATTAAAAACACTTCCTTCTCCTTCTCTACTCTCTACGCTAATTCCTCCACCCATAATTTGAGCTAATCTTTCTGAAATAACAAGCCCTAATCCACTTCCTCCATATTCTCTTGTATTTGAAGTATCAACTTGCGAGAAATCTTGAAATAATTTTTTTTGCTTTTCTTTAGATATTCCTATACCTGTATCTTTTATACTAAAAACTAATTTTATTGTATTACTTTTTATTTCTTCTAATTTTATATCTATATTAATAAATCCATGATGTGTAAATTTAATTGCATTTCCAAGTAAATTTATTAGAATTTGTTTAGTTCTAAATGGATCCCCAATTAAATTATTAGGAATAGAAGGGGCAATTGTACAATCTAGTACAATATTCTTATTTTGAGCCTCATAAATAAATAAATTAGATACTTCTTGTAATATTTTGTCTAGTTCAAATGGAATATGTTCTAATTCAATTTTATTAACTTCTATTTTTGAATAATCTAATATGTCATTAATTACATGTAATAATGCTTCAGAAGATATTATAGATTTTGTAAGATAATTTCTTTGTACATCACTTAATTTTGTTTCTAATGTAAGATTTGTAAGACCAATAATACCATTTAATGGTGTTCTAATTTCATGTGACATATTTGCTAGGAATTCTGATTTTGCTTTAGATGCATTTTCTGCTTTTTGCTTTGCTTCTATTAAGATTTTTTCTTTTTGTTTTTGTTTTGTAAGATTATATTTTGTACCATAAGCTTTATCAGGTATTCCATCTTTATCATATGATATAAAATAGTTTACTAAGACTTGTAATATACTACCATCTCTTTTTATCATTTCATATTCGAAACTATCTTGATAATCTTTATTTCGTGTAAATGCTAAAGTAATTATATCCTTAACAATTCTTTGGCTTTTTTTAGGAATAAAAGTATTTAAATACGTTTTTACATCAAATTGATAAGAACCTTCTTTTTCGATAGTTGTTCCTAAAAAACTATAATAAAGATCATTTAATGTAAATATATTTGTTTTAAGATTTAATTCCCAAAATGCTAAACCAGATATCTGTGCAGAAAGAGCTAATTGTTTTTGATATTTTTTATGTTCTTCTTGTAATATAACATCGTTTGTTATATCAATTCCAACTGTAATTACATATTCAGGATTACCTTTTAAATCTTTTATTAATTGATTTGACCATTCAAATATCTTTTCTTCACCATTTTTTGATATCCAAGGATTTCTTTTCTTTTCTATTAATTTGTTTTTCTTGGCTTCTAATATAATTTGTTTTACATTTTTTCTCATTTTTTCTGGAATAAAATTTTTCCAGAAATATGGTTTAGAAGATATTTCTTCTTGGGTAAATCCAACTAGATTTTTCCCATATTCATTTAATTTTACCATTACTCCATTCATATCAATTAATGCAATAATTGCACTTGTATTACTTAAAATATTTTCAATAAGGTTTTTTTCAAAGAGCATTTTCTTTTCTAAATTTTTTTTCTCTGTTATATCATTTTGTATACCAATATATCGTTTGATTTCATTCTTTTCATCTAAAATAGGTGTTACTGCTAAACGATTCCAAAAGGCTGTACCATCTTTTTTATAATTTAATATTTCACATTCAAAAGGTTCTAAATCTTTAATCTTTTTTTTAATAAATTTGATAGATTCTAAATTGGTATCTTCCCCTTGCAAGAAGTCAGGTTGCTGCCCGTATATTGATTCTCTTGAATATCCTGTTAAATCTTCAAAAGCTTTATTTGTATAAATAATTTCTCTTTGATTATTAGTAACCATTACTCCTTGAGAAACATTAAAAAGGGCATCATCTTTTAATATTTCAAATTCTCCTTGTCTTTTTATAAGAAGAGTAAGTAAAAAAGTAATTAAAAGGCCTAAGATTGCGAATATAAATGAATAAAATTTTTCTTCTGAATCTAAAGATGTCCCTTCTGTTGTGATTTCAAATGTCCATAAATGGCCATCAAGTTCCACTTCTATATTTTTTGAAAATTTATTATTGTTATTATTAGTATTTGAATCAAATAATAGAGTGTCTTTATTTTTTATTGAGCCATCATACATTTTGATATTTAAAACTTCTAGTGAATTACCTACTGCCCCATATATAAAATCTTTAGTACGAAATACTGCATATATAAAACCTTTAATAGCTTTGTATCTTTGTTCTTTTGTATCTAAAGGCATATTTTGTTTATAAAGTGGTGTATATAATAAGAATCCAGATTGTATGTCTTTCTTATTTTCTTGAACAAGTTTAACCTTACTACTTAATGTTGGAAGTCCTGTTTCAATAGTTCTTTTCATCGCATAACGTCGTTGTTCTTGTGAATACATATCATAACCAAAAGCTTTTTGATTTCTTGGACTAAAAGGTTCTATATAAATTACTGATGTGTATAAGTCTCTTTTACCTTCAGGATATATCTTATATGAAGGGAAACCTTCTTCTCTAATATCTTTTATGTTTTTTTCTAGTTCATTTTCTCTTAAAACTACACTATATCCTAATCCTTGAATTCCAGGAAAATATCGTTTTAATTGAAGTTTACTTGTAAATATATGCCATTCATTTCTTCCAACATTTGTAGAAGCTTCAAAGAATCCTACTCCACTATATAATACTTCTCTATATGTATCCATTCTATTTTTGATTTGTTGAATAGTTTTTTTTGTTAATGAATTAAATTGGATTTGTTCTTTTTCTAGATTATTAGAATATGAATAATAAGCAAGAGCTAAACTGAGTAAAATACCAGTAAAAAGTATTAATAGATAGATTTTTTTAAATATATAATTCATATATAGAACCTTTTTTTAGTATTCTAAGTATAGCCATAAAAAAAGGACATTTCAAATGTCCTTTTAAAAATTAGTTGTTTTTATTTTTATTGCTTAAATTTATATTTAAATGAATAATATCAATTGCAGCAGGAGTTATTCCTGAGATTTGACTTGCATTAAATAAAGTCGGTGGCTTAAATTTTTCTAATTTTTCAACAGCTTCATTTGATAATCCTGCAATTCCTCTAAAATTAAAATCTTCAGGGATTGTAAGTTTTAACATCTTTTTCATTTTATCAATTTGTTTTTGTTGTTTTAAAATATATCTATAATATTTTGCCTCAATTATGATTTGTTCTTTTAAATATGCATCCGTATTTGCTAAAGATGGAACTAATTTATCAAACTTTTCATTATTTACTGTATTTCTTCCAACAATATCAATTAACAGCGCTCTATCTCTGATTTTGTCTTCACCTATTGATTCTAATAATTCTAAGTTCTCTTTTTTTGAAGTAAACCATTCATTTGACATAAATTCTATTGCTTCATTTAAAACTTTTCTTTTATTTTCAACTTTTGCAAAAGTTTCATCATCAATAAGACCTAAATCATGACCATATTTTGAAAGTCTTAAATCAGCACTTTCTTCTCTTAATAATAGTCTATATTCAGCACGTGACGTAAACATTCTATATGGTTCACTTGTACCTTTTGTAACTAAATCATCAATTAAAACACCAATATATGCTTCATCTCGTCTTAGTATAAATGGTTCTTTCCCATCAATTGCTAAACAGGCATTTATTCCAGCCATTAGTCCTTGAGATGCTGCTTCTTCATAACCTGTTGTTGCATTAATTTGTCCTGCATTATAAAGGTTTTTAATCTTTTTTGTTTCAAGAGTATGTTTTAATTCTGTTGGGTCTACATAATCATATTCTATTGCATATCCATATCTAATAATTTTAGCATTTTCTAATCCTGCAATTGAGTGAATCATCTCTTTTTGAACATCAATAGGTAAAGAAGTACTAAGACCATTTACATAGTATTCTGTACACATTGAAGTTTGAGGCTCTAAAAATAATTGATGTCTATCACGTTCTGCGAATCTATTTACCTTATCTTCAATACTTGGACAATATCTTGGACCACTTCCTTTGATTTGACCTGTAAATAGTGGTGCTCTATCAAAATTTGATCTAATTGTATGATGCGTATCTAAGTTTGTGTATGTGATATAACAAGGATATTGTGTTGGACTAAATTTACTTTTATCTGTTCTAAATGAAAAAGGTGAGGGTTTTACATCTCCACCGTGAGCTTCCATATTTTCATAGTTTATAGATTTCCCATCAATTCTTGCAGGTGTTCCTGTTTTAAGTCTTCCCACAGTTAAACCTAATTCTTTTAATTGAGTTGAAAGTGTAGAAGAGGGTAATTCCCAAGCTCGACCAGCTTCATAAGAACTTTCACCAATATGAATAAGACCTTTCATAAAAGTACCTGTTGTGATAATTACTTTTTTAGATTCAAACTCTTCACCTAATTTTGTTTTTACACCACAAACTTCATTCCCATTTTTTACTAAAAGTTGGCTAACTTCATCTTGATAAACTTCTAAATTAGGAGTATTATGACAAACTTTTCTCATATATGCTCTGTATTTATCCATATCAATTTGGGCACGACTTCCTTGAACAGCTGCACCTTTTGACGCATTAAGAATTCTAAATTGGATACCTGCACTATCTGTACAAAGGCCCATTTCTCCACCAATTGCATCTAATTCTCGTACTAAATGACCTTTTGCTAGACCACCAACAGCAGGATTACAAGATGCTGCTCCAATTTGTTCTACTAACATTGTAATTAATAATGTTTGTTTCCCCATTCTTGCACTTGCAAGTGATGCTTCAATACCTGCGTGTCCGCCACCGACAACAATTACATCATATTTCATTTTTTTCCTTTTAAAGGCACTTGAAATAATTTATTAATCAAGTATTCTTTATATTCTTTTCTAAGATTTAATATTTTTTTGAATTTTCAAATATAGATTTTATTAAAAAGCGAATAAAAGCTTTTGTTTAAGTGTGTGAAATTAGCTTCTTAACATATTTTGGATATTATACCTAAATTATATCAAAAGGTTTTTTAAGTGTTTACAGGTCTGATTCGAGAAATGGCAAAAGTTGCAAGTTTAGATAATGATTATTTAACTATAAAAGCAGAGTATTCACCAAAAATAGGTGATTCAGTTGCAATTAATGGTGCGTGTTTAACAGTTGTTGAAATTTCAAAAGATACCTTTTCTGTTGAGATGTCTCCTGAAACTCAGAATATTTTAGCAATGGAAAACTACAAAAATGAAGTTCATATTGAACCTGCTATGATGATGGGTGATAGATTTGAAGGTCATATTGTTCAAGGTCATGTTGATTGTTTAGGAACAATAAGTGCAATTGAAAGTAATGGAAATTCTACAGACTTTTTTATTAAACTTGATAAACAATACTCTAAATATGTGATACCAAAAGGTTCTATAACAGTTGATGGAGTTTCTTTAACTGTAAATGAAGTTTTAAAAGATTCTTTTAGACTTACAGTAATTCCACATACAATAAAAAATACACTTTTTAAAACTTATACAATAGGGTCAAAAGTGAATATAGAAACAGATATGTTTGCTAGATATGTTTATAATATGTTTAAAGGAAATTCAAAAGAAGATATTTCATGGGCAGATGTAGATAATATAATGGCTACTTATTAGTAGTTACTTCTTTATTATTGCTATCTTTATCATTTGAAATTTCTTTATTATGTGAGTAGTGTTTATATGTATAAAAATATTTCTTTTTTAAAACGTTAGCATAAGGCTTTATTATTGCAGTTCTCATATCTGGAAGTGTATTCTCTTCTATAATTCTTCCAACTTTTAATCCTTCAAAAAAGATATTATCCATTCCTGAAGTAATAACTTCATCTCCCACTTTAATTTCAGACCAAATTGGGATATACTTGATAAGTAAATTTTTTCCATCATTCGAAGATGTGATAATTCCAGGTATTTTATTTTCACCTATAAAAACAGCATAAGAACATTGTTTATTACCATTTAAAAGAGCAACTGATTTACCATTTTCATTTACAACAATTCCTGCTGCATATTCTTCTGTAATTAAACCTAAAATTGTATCATCTTCTTTTTTTTGATCTAGCCAGACTTTTGTAAAATCATTGAAATTTATATATGATAAAACTTTTGCAAGTTTAATATTTGGCTTTAAATCATCTGTATCCATTGTAATAACAAACTCTTTTATTGTATCAAGTTGTTTTTGTGTTGCAGTATAAAGAGTCTTATACTCTTTTAATTCATTATTCTCAATTCTAAGTGCTTCAATAGTACTTGCTTGATTAAAATATTTCTCTATAGAAGTAGATATCCCTATAACTTTATTTATATAAGAGAGTTTGAAGTCATTAAAAAGTGTGAATTTTTTGATAATTAGCTTATCTACCTCAAAAAGATATAATAAGCCAACTAAAAGAAAAAGTACAAGAAATAAGAATTTACGCATTAGTTATTAGTTTAAGTAAAGCATCCTCATCTAGTACATTACTTGTTCCGTAAGCAACTGCTAATAATGGATCTTCAGCAACTTTTACAGGAAGTTTAATAATATCAGCTAAATAAATATCAATACCTCTAATTAAAGCACCACCACCTGTTAATATTACGCCATTGTCAACAACATCACCTGCTAAATCAGGTGGCATATCTTCTAATACTGAACGAACTGCAGAAACAATCTCTTTAAGAGGTTCTTTTATTGCAGATCTAACTCCTTCACTTCCAAGTTCTATTGTTGAAAGTAATCCAGAGTTATCTCTACCTTTTACTTTGATTTTTAATTCATTATCGAGCTTAATTGCAGTACCAATTTCTATTTTGATATTTTCAGCTGTTCTTTCACCTATGTATAGGTTAAAGTTTTGTCTAACATGTTCAATAATTGATTTATCAAACTTATCTCCAGCAACTTTAATTGATTTTGATAATACAAGTCCACCAAGTGAAGTAACACCAATTTCAGTTGTACCTCCACCAATATCTACTACTACATATCCTGAAGGATCAGATACAGGAATTCCTGCACCAATAGCTGCTGCCATTGGTTCATCAACTAAAAATACTTCTCTTGCACCTGCGCTCATAGCAGATTCTTCAACGGCTTTTCTTTCAACTTGTGTAATTCCATATGGAATACAAATGATGATTCTTGGTCGAATGAAAGATTTTCTTGAATGTGCTTTTTCAATGAAGTATCTAATCATTCTTTCAGTCATTTCAAAATCAGCAATAACACCATCTTGCATTGGACGAACAGCTTGGATATTTAAAGGAGTTTTCCCTATCATTTGCTTCGCTTCTTGTCCAACTGCTAATATTTTATCTCTACCATCTTTATCTTTTTGAACAGCAACAACAGAAGGCTCATTTATAATGATACCTTTTCCTTTTACTGAAACAATAGTATTAGCAGTTCCTAAGTCAATAGCCATATCACTTGAAAATAGACCGATTAATTTATCTAAAAACACATTTTATCCTTTTCATACAACTTTTGGTTCTTTTAACTTTAGAACCACATCTTTTGTTATTGTAATAGTTTTATTTTTATAATTAGGAAGGTTAAACATAATATCAAGCATAATATCTTCTAAAATAGATCTTAATCCTCTTGCTCCTGTTTTTCTTTCAATTGCAAGTCTTGCAAGTTCTTTTAATGCTGTTTTTTCAAATTTAAGAGTTACATCATCCATTTCAAATAGTTTAATATATTGTTTGATTAATGCATTTTTTGGTTCAGTTAAAATATGAACCATATCATCTTCTGTTATTTCATTTAATGTTGCAATCATATGAAGACGACCAATTAACTCAGGAATTAATCCATATTTAACTAAATCATCAGCTTCTACTTTTGAAATAATATTTTTATCATCTTTTTTGCTTTTTACTTCTTGGTTGAAACCTAGAATATTTGCACCTTCTTTTTTCTTGATAATATCTTCAAGTCCATCAAATGCTCCCCCACAAACAAATAAAATATTTGTAGTATCAACTTGTAAAGCTTCTTGTCCAGGGTGTTTTCTTCCACCTTTTGCAGGAACATTAACAGTTGCACCTTCTACTATTTTAAGTAATGCTTGTTGTACACCTTCTCCTGAAACGTCTCTAGTAATTGATCTATTTTCACTCATTCTTGCTACTTTATCAACTTCATCAATAAAGATAATACCTCTTTGAGCTTTTTCAATATCCCCACCTGCTGCTTGTACAAGTCTTGTAACGATATTTTCAACATCATCACCTACATATCCAGCTTCAGTTAAAGAA
This sequence comes from Poseidonibacter antarcticus, assembly GCF_003667345.1. Lineage (NCBI taxonomy): Bacteria > Pseudomonadati > Campylobacterota > Epsilonproteobacteria > Campylobacterales > Arcobacteraceae > Poseidonibacter > Poseidonibacter antarcticus. The sequence goes on along the minus strand of NZ_RCWF01000008.1, from coordinate 96,052 downwards.
GTTGCATCAGCAATTGCTAAAGGAACATCAAGATATTTAGAAATAGTTTGAGCTAATAATGTTTTTCCTGAACCAGTTGGTCCAATAAGTAATACATTTGATTTGTTTAATTCTGTATCATCATCAATTTCATGATGTCTAAATATTCTTTTATAATGATTGTAAACAGCTACTGATAAAACTTTTTTGGCTGTATCTTGTCCAATTACATACTCATCTAAAATTGCTTTTAGTTGAGCAGGAGTTCTTAATAATACTTCTTCTTTTGGAATATTCTCAATATTCTCAATACTCTTTTCTTCTGGACCACTTCCGCTCATAATATCATGTGCTGCAGTTACACAAGCTTTACAAATACAAGCATTGTCTCCTGCTATTACTGGGTTATTTTTAGAATCTGTAGTTCCACAAAAATCACATATAATTTTACTCATTTTTTGCCTATTCTTTATTTTCTATTGTAAGGAATACCACGTTTTGTATTTATTACAAAATTTGCTAATTCTTTAACATGTTCATTTTCACTTGTTTCAAGTAATTCTTTTGCAACATCAGCTAAAGGATTTCCTGATTCAAATAATGCTCTATATGCACTTCTAATTGCATCGATGTCTGATCTGTCTTTAAATCTTCTTCTTAATCCATTTAAGTTAAGACCACGTAAGACTGCTTTATTTCCTTCTACTAAACAATAAGGAGGAATATCTTGAGCAACTGCGGAAGCTCCACCTATCATTGCATGTTTTCCAATTTTACAAAATTGGTGAATTGGTGTTAATCCACCAATTACTACAAAATCATCAATTTCAACATGACCTGCTAGAGTAGCTCCATTTGCAAAAATACAATTGTCCCCAATAAGAACATCATGGGCTACGTGTGTATATCCCATAAATAAGTTGTTATCGCCAATTTTAGTAATTGACCCACCACCTATTGTTCCTGGATTAAATAATGTGAATTCTCTAATTTTATTGTTATTTCCAATAATTAGTTCTACATCTTCACCATCAAATTTTAAATCTTGAGGTATTGTTCCAATTGCTGCATGTGAAAAAATATGATTATTTTTTCCAACTGTAGTTTTCCCATTTATTACTGTATGCGAATCTACGGTTGTTCCATCATCAATTTTTACATTTTTACCGATAATTGTAAAAGCACCAATAGTGATATTATCACCTAGGATTGCGCCTTCTTCAATTATTGCAGTTTTATGAATAGTATTCATGTTATTGCCTATTTATCCACTATCATTGCTTTGAATTCAGCTTCTGCTGTTAATTTACCATCAACATAAGCTTTCCCACTTAGCATCATAATAGTACTTTTTATCTTGATAACTTCAAGTTCATAATCTAATCTATCTCCTGGTTTAACAGGATTTCTAAATTTTGCTTTATCAATACTCATGAAGTAAATTACTTTATTTTTCATTTCTTCATCTGTTAAATCTGAACTCTTTAGAGCTAAAATCCCACCAGCTTGAGCCATACCTTCTAGGATTAATACTCCAGGATAAATTGGATGGCCTGGGAAGTGACCTTGAAATGCTGGTTCAGAAATAGAAAGATTTTTAAATCCTTTTATTGATTTTTTTAAATCTATATCTGTGATTCTATCCACAAGTAACATTGGATATCTATGAGGAAGAATTTCTTGAATTTGTATAATATCTAACATGTATCATCCTAAATTTTTATTAATGGTAGATATTGTATCTAAAAAAAAATTAGTTTTGAATTATGCTCGCAACATTTTTAGAACTTCCATTTTGTAAGTATTCTCTTAATATTTTTGAGTTTTGAAAAAATAATCTTTTATTCATAGTTTTATAATCATTTAGAAGATTTTTTACTGTAACATTTTCTTGTAAAAATTCTTTGTGGATTTCTTTTTTCCCCATTTTTTCAAAGAAAATATTTGCTAATCCTACATGAGATAGTTTTACAAATCTTGAACCAATAAAATAATCAATTTTTTTTGCAATATATGAAAGTGTAAATGGTGTTCCAATAAGTGCAGCTTCTAAAGTTGCAGTTCCTGAACAAATAAATCCATATTCAGCTTCTTGAAGTGTTTTATGAGCTTGTGTAGAAATAGTAAAATCAGAAATATCTCCATAAGTTTTCTCAATATATTCTTTATCAAATTTTTCAGGAATGATTAAAATATGCTCTTTATTAGGGATTTTTTTTGCTAATTCTCTAAATATTGGCATATGATTTTTAATTTCTGTTTTTCTACTTCCTGGCATAAAAGCAATTTTGCCACTTTGTGTTAGCTCTTCTTTGAAATTATGAATTTCATCAAGTAGAGGATGTCCAACATAAGTTATTTTTTCTTTATTATTATAAATTGAACTCTCAAATGGAATAATTGAACATAATTTTGTGCAATATTCTTCTAACTTTTTAACACGACCTTGTTTCCAAGCCCAAGCTTGTGGCAAGATATAATAAATAATTTCTTTATTTGGATAGCTTTGTTTTAGTTTTTTTGCAAGAGGAAGATTGAATCCTGAAGAATCCATTAATAAGACTTTATCACAATCTTTTGCTAAAGTTACTAATTCATCTCTTAATTTAAAAAAGAATCTTAGTTTTTTTAAAGCATCTACAATTCCCATAATTGCTAATGCTGTTAAATCATACAATGGTTTCCCTAACTCTTTGTCAAAAACTCCCACCATCTCAATATCATCATCAAGATATTTTTTTAATTCTTTTAAATGGATATTTGATGATGTTTCCATTGCACATACTAAAAGTTTCATATAATTTCTTCTCTTACATCATCATAAGTTTGGGCATCTAAGTAGATTTCATATTTTGCATCTATTATTTCATCTAAAACTATTATCGTACTTAAGTTAAAAGCACTTTTTACAATTTTTGAACGAACTTCTAATTCTTCTTCAAAAAGAGGTGGATTGAACATAAGCTCTTTTACATTTTTATAGTTTGTATTTGCTAAAGAATTGAATTTTTCAATACTTATAATTTTTAATTCGTCTCTATTTAGATAATTTATTCCATCTTTTTCGTATTCGATTCTTCCATTTGTTTTATTTCTATTTATCATTGAATATGGCAAGATATATGAAGCTACGATTTTTTTAGCTACTTTTACAGTTGCGCTAAATAATCTATAATTTAAAAATCTATGCTTAACTATTTTGTATTTTTCTCCACTTGATTCAAGAGTATTTCTTCTTTTATAAAGTTCTAATCTCTCTTCAATAGATTCAGGCAAAATCTGATTTGAAATAGGATTAAACATTTCATCCATAATCTTATCTTGTGCTTCTCTTTGAGCTGATAATCCAAATAAACAACCACAATAATTTTGTCTATAAAGTTGGTTTTCTTTTACTTTTTTACCTTGAATTTCAGCACCATTTCCTGCTTTATAATCTCTATAAATAAATTCTATTCCATGTAGTTTTTCTAAATTATGTCCAATTACATCAAGTTTTTCTTGAGATTTTTTAGGAGAAATCAAAAGAGTTGTAGTAAATTTATTATGTCCTAATTCTAGCGCTTTACTAACTGTATTATCAAGTCTATCATCATAACAAACTGTACATCTATCACCTTTTTCAGGTAGATGCTCCATTCCTTTTACTTTTTTAAGCCATTCTTCTAGATTATAAGGACCTTCAATAAGTTCAATGCCTAATTTTTGACATGAATATTCTACATCTAGGTATCTTAGACGATACTCACTATATGGATGAATATTTGGATCATAAAAAAATCCTACTAATGTTTCCTCTGGAAACTCTTCTTGTATTCTTTCTAAGAAATAGTGACTATCAACTGCACAACAAATATGAACTAACAAAAATAACCCTTGATTTTATAATTTTAAAGATATTATAGTAAAATATTTTAAAACAAAGGATTAGTTATAAAAAACTTATTATTATTGCTTACTTCTATTTTTATTTTTGTAGGATGTTTTAATGCAAAACCAACTTTAAGTTCAAGTGCGACAATTTTAATCAAAACACCAAAAATGAAATTTTATGATAAAGGTTTTATATACAAATATACAAACTATACACAAGTTCAAATATTTTCAGCAGGAACAGTAGTCCTTGATATGAGAATCTATAAGGATAGAGTTTGTAAGAGTACTTTTCACTGCCAAGATTTAAAAACATTTAATAAGGAAAATTTAAATAGCTCTTATGAAGATGATTTTATAAAAGAGTTATTTGAAAGAAATCAAAAAGAAGTTGTTTTTAGAGATAATAAAAATAAGATTCTAATAAAAATAAAAAGAGATTAAAGATAAATTTTTTAGAATAAAGAAAGTGGTATTTTGTATCTTGAAGTTATTAATTATTTCAAGATACAAATTAAGTAATTAAATACTATCAGATAAATTAATATCTATACCCTTATTTAAAAGTTCTTTTTGTCTTGGTTTTAAATAGTCTAAAAATGTATTATATTTTTTATAATATCCACCATTTACATATCTTAGCAACTCTTTGAAATGAAAGCTATATAAAAGTGCATCAATTCGTGCTTGTTCTTTTTTATTATCAAATAGAATAATTCCAGGTCTATAATCAAGCTTTATCTCTTTTGCCCAATCATATGGAGTTGTTATTTTACCATCAGGTCTTGTTATTTTTTCTTTTGACATGGCATCATATCTTACAACTGTAAATTTAGATAATTCATTTTGTACATCTTTATTCTTTAACGTAGTATTGTGTAAATAGTTACATTGAGTACAACTACCATCTTCAAATATAACAGCAAGGCTAGTATTTATTGTTGAAAGATCTTTTATATCTTTGAATATTTTATTTGTTTTTAGAGTATATAAAGTTTTATTTTTAACTTTATCTAAATATTGAGTTAAACTCATATTTTTGTATTCTTTATTTTTTACAAAATCAAGCACAAGTTTAAAGTTTTGTTGTGATCTATAACCATTTAATCGAAGAAGTACTTTATTTTTATCATTTAAGAAAATTATAGTTGGTGTGTATTGAACTTTTAAGAAATCTGCATATTCTTTTTCTGTCATTGTTGTATTTTCATCAATTACAAGCTCTCTTGAACCTTTGATATTGATACCAATTACATCAAAATTATTTTCTATATATTTCTGGTTTTTACTACCTTGAACAAAGTTATCTTTTAGCATCTTTGTACAATAAGGACAAAAATCTAAAGACATAAATAGCATTACATGTTTATTAGCTTCTTTTGCTTCTTCAACATCTTCTGCTAAATCAAGAAAACTTTCTTTGAACCAATCTGGCATTTCATGTTGTAATCCACCAGTTACTTTTCCCGTTTGTGCTTGAGCTGTTGTTATAAAAAACATAAGCATAAATATTGTTGTAAATATTAATATAATCTTTTTTGACATAAATATCCTTTATATAATTAATTAATAATTTATATCTAAAAAAACATAAGTTTTAATTAAAATGATAAGAATATTTATTATAAAACTTTTATTAGATTATAATCTTTTTAATTTTTTATAACCTGCTTCAATAAGCTTAAGTAGCGGTTTTCTATATGAAGAAAATACATACTTCTTGATTTCATATGCAATTCGTCCTTGTACATGAACCAAATCATATAGGTTTCCTGCTGCATATTTACCACCAAGTGCTATTAAAATACCTTCAAGTTTTGGATCACAAGCTTTAAGTTTTTTCTTTTTAATATGGTTTAATATATTTCTACCTGCACAAGTACCACTAATTCTAGCTACTGTTACATTAGGTGGCATAATCTCACCTTTTTTGTCTTTGATTTCTGCAACATCACCAACTGCAAAGATATTTTCATGACCATTTGCTTGTAAGAACTCATTTACAAGAATCTGACCTCTTCTGTTTTTATCTACATCTAAGTCTGTTGTAATAGGAGAAGCTTCAATACCTCCTGTAAAGATAATAAATGAATGATAAATCTTTACACCATTTGATAATTCTAAATGATCTTTATGACATTCTGTTAATTTTGTACTTGTAATAACATTAATTCCTAAAGATTTTAATCTTTGATGAGACATACTTATAAGTTTAGGGCTTAATCCAGGAAGAATTGTATCAGAGCTACTTACAAGTGATATTTTTAAATTATCACAAGAAAAGTTTCCTCTTTTAAAGAACATTTTTGAGTTATAAGCCATTTCTGCTGCAATTTCAACTCCTGATAAACCAGCTCCAACTACAACAATATGTGTATCTTCACATTGTTTAGCTTCATCTCTAATTTTTTTGAAAAGTTGATTTTCAAAGCTTTGTTTAAAAAACATTGCCCAATGTAATTTTTTAATATCATGTGCATTATTAAGTCCTGGTATTTGTGGAGGGAAAAATGTTCGTGTACCTGCTGCCATTACTAAATAATCATAAGTAACAATTTCTTTTTCTTCTGTATAAATTTTTTGAGCTTCTTTATCTATTCTTCGAACTTTTAAATTTTTATATTCTACATAATCATGATTTATACCCATACATAATGTAGTTAAATCAATAGTAACATCTGCAATATTTGATTTATTTGCAATTAAATCATAAACTTCAGGTTGTAAGTTATGAAATGTGTGTTTATCTATTAATGTAATTTGTATATTTTTGTTTTTTGCTAGTTCTCGTAATGCATATATTCCTGAATATCCACCACCAATTATTACAACTTTTTCCATAAATCCATTTCCTTTTTATATTCTTATTCTATCTATAATATCTCATTCTATGGTAGTAATACGAGGTTTATTAGAAAATTGATTAGTACCTTTGTAATTACGTAACAAAAAATTAGAGAAAATAAAGTATTGTGGTGCTAATCATACAAAAAAATTATAGCTCTTATATAGCTACTGATATACTAAGAGAAAAAATTGTAAGATTAGACAATTAAAATTATAGGAAATTATATGAAATATGTTGGAGCACATGTAAGTGCTAGTGGTGGAGTTTTTAACGCACCAATTAATGCAAAAGCAATTGGAGCAAAAGCCTTTGCTTTATTTGTAAAAAATCAAAGACAATGGGCTGCAAAAGATTTTGAGCCAAAAGTACTAGATAAATGGTTTATAGAATTAGAAAAATCAGGGGTTCAAACTAAACATATTTTGCCTCATGATTCATATTTAATAAATTTAGGTCATCCTATTGTTGAAAATAGAGAAAAATCTTTAAATGGTTTTCTTCATGAAATAAATCGTTGTGAGATTTTAAAATTGGATAAATTAAATTTTCATCCGGGTTCTCATCTTAGAAAGATTACAGAAGATGAATGTTTAGATAATATTGCTGTTTCTTTAAACAGAGCAATTGATGCTACAAATGATGTAAAATTGGTTATTGAAAATACAGCAGGTCAAGGATCTAACTTAGGTTATAAATTTGAACATCTTGCATATATTATTGATAAAGTTGAAGATAAAAGTAGAATAGGTGTTTGTATTGATACCTGTCATATGTTTACAGCAGGGTATGATATAAGAACACGAGAAGCTTATGATAAAACATGGGGTGAATTTGACTCAATTATTGGTCGTGAATATCTAATGGGAATGCATATAAATGATTCTAAACCAGATTTAGGAAGTAGAGTTGACAGACACGATTCCCTAGGTGAGGGTAAAATTGGTTGGGATGCTTTTAAATTTATTATGAATGATGATAGAATGGACGATATTCCACTTATATTAGAAACTATAAATGAAGATATTTGGCCTGAAGAAATTCAAGCCCTTTATGATTTAGTAGAAAAATAAATCTACTTTTAAAATATATATAAACTTTACAGTTTATATATATTAAATGTGCTATCTTTTTTATTATTGTTGGCTTTTTCTTGCCAATATTTTGCTTTTACTAAATCTTTTTTAATAGTATGAAAACCTTTCGAGTAAATCATTGCTAATTGTTTTTGAGCGACAAACATATTTTTATTTGCAGCAGAGATTAAGTACTCTAATCCTTTCTTTGTATCTTGTTTTATTCCAATACCTTTGAAATAAAATTTTGATAACTGAAATGCAGCATTTGGATCTTTATGCGCAGCTTCTTTTAATAGTTCTAATGATTTTTCAGAATCTTCTTCAACTCCGTTACCTTTAAAATATAGATAAGCTAAAGGTAAATTTGCATAATAGTTACCCATTTCTTTTGAAGAATTAAGATAATCATATGCTTTATCATAATCATTTGCATCAGCATAAAAAATACCAAGTTTTAATGAAGCCATAGAATTATCTGAACTTAAATCATCATAACATTCTATTTTTTGCTCATTCTTTTCAAATTTATGACACTCTTGTACTCCAATATTCTCTTCTTCAATAGTAAAAGTTGGTGAAGAAAAGAAACACCCATTAAAAGATATAGCTATTCCAGAAGCTAAAAACAGTGATTTTAATATATTTAATTTAGATACCATAGATTTTCCTAATTAAGCTATTGCTTTTATTTTCATATTTTTCATACCAAGATTTAGCTTTTATTGGATCATCTTTTGCAAGTGTTCCATCTCTATAAATCTTAGATAATTCATATTGTGCTTTTTTAACATTATTATTACCAGCAAAAATTAATAGTTCTAAAGCTTCATCATAATCTTTTTTGTTTATATAATAAAATGATAGTTTGTATGCAGCAATACCATCAACGTCGTCAACATCTTTTAAAAGTTCAAGTGCTATTTCTTGATTTTTTGCAACACCATTCCCCTTATTATAAAGATCTGCTAAAAGTGAATTAGCATAAAAATTACCTTTTTTTTGAGCTAATGTATATTTATGAAAAGCTTCTTTATAATTTCCTTTTGTATAAGCATTTATTCCAGATCGAAGCATTGCAATTGAATTTTTGTATGATATTAAATCATAACAATCTGCTTCTAGTTCTTTATTTGTACTTATACATTCATTTGCTTGCGCAATTTCATTTGGAAGAATTTTTAAAGCAGCTTCATGATTACTACATCCTATAAATAACAAAGAACTAATAGTTGTAATAAATAAGAATTTAATACTATTTTTTATCATCATTTCCCTTCTTATATCGGTTTTATTTAAAAAATATAAGGTATTTTACCTTTTTTTTCTAAACCTTAGGCAAATAATTAGGAAACAATACTATTTTTGTTCATAAATTGTTAAGAGATATTAATGTATTATTTAATATATAGGGGATGTAATGATTTTTATTGGTTTTTTTGTATTTATAGCATTTGTTGTTATTGGATTAAATATGTATGATAATTACAATTTAGAAAAAATAGAAAATTATATTAATAATGTTAAATGTGAAAATTATATTTATACCAAAGGCTCATATAAAGCATTATGTCAAGATAGATTATTAGAAATAGCAAATAGTTTTAATGTAGATATTAAACTTAATAAAAAAGAGTACAAATATGAAGATATAAAAAATATAGATATAGATAAAAAAAGTATTCTTATTAATAAAAAAGAAAAAATCTTTTTTTCAAAAGAAGAAGAACTAAATACATTTTATAAAAAATTAGAAAAAAAATTAAATAAGTAGGATTAGAATAAATAATGAAAGAATTAATTGATTTTATTAAGTCAAAAGATATAGAAGAAACAAACTTTTTTACACAATTAAAATGTACAAAAGAAGAGGCAGTTTTATTACAATTTATTACAAAAGAGTATGCAAAAGGAAGAGATAGTTTAGTTGTTATTGACATACTATCAAAGTTTTATGATATTGAGAAGTTTGAACATTTAGAAAAATTAAGTTTGATTAAATCACTTTTAGAATTTGGATGGATAGTTCAAATATCATTTGACCAAATTAAACTAAATGAAATTTCAAAACTAGAATTATTAAATTCAAGTGTTTCACTTTCAAGTTCATATTTAAAATTATTAGAAAATGGTTCTAATGATTTTATTCTTCCTGAAATAAAAAATTATTCAGATCATTTAGAATACTTACAAGATCAGTTTTTTAAAATAGATTTAGCACAGCAGTTAAATGTTGTAAAGAAAAATTTTGATGTTAATTCTCCTAGTTCAAATAGATTAAAATCAAAATTAGTATTATTAGAAAATAGAATTAAAGAAAGAATCAAGGTTACAAATAATTCTATAATGCTTGAAGATTTCTTTAAAGAAAATGAATTAAAAGAACAAGAACAAACACTATTTTTAGCACTTCTAAAAGAAGAATATTCAGGGGGAGATGGTTCAATTAGAGATATGAATGCACTAATTGAATTAATTTCAAGTGATGATTATGAAAAAATAAAATATAGATCATTACTTGAAGAAAGTTCACCTCTTGTTTCCAACTCATTAGTAGATTATGATGAGGTTCTAACTCCTTTTGGTGGGATTAATAGAAACTTCTATATTCCAGATGAAGTTTTATATAAAATATCACATCCTACACAGAAAAAAACAAGAGGTTCAAAGATAAAAATTGATTCAATTATCAAAGAGCAGGATATCTTTGAATTAACAAGTACAACAAAAACTTTAGATGATGTTGTATTAAATGACAAAACAAGAGAAACATTAAATTCACTACTAAAACAAGTTGATAAAGATGTAATTAATAGATTAAAATTATGGGGAATTAAAGATAAAAGAAAAGGTATAGAAGCCAAAATTATCTTTTATGGAGTTGCAGGAACTGGTAAAAGTTTAACAGCTTTAGCATTAGCAAAATCTTTGAAAAAAGATGTTCTTAGTTTTGACTGTTCAAAAATTCTTTCAATGTATGTAGGTGAGAGTGAAAAAAATGTAAGAAGTATCTTTGATAAATATTATGAACTTTGTGAAAAAACAAAAACAGAACCAGTATTATTATTAAATGAAGCAGATCAATTCTTAAGTTCAAGAACAACAGGTGCAGGAAATGGAAGTGATAAAATGCATAACCAAATCCAAAATATATTTTTAGAACAAATAGAAAAGTTTGATGGAATTTTAATAGCAACTACAAACTTACTTGAAAACTTAGATAAAGCATTTTCAAGAAGATTTAACTACAAAATAGAGTTTATGAAACCAAATAAAAAACAAAGATTAGAGTTATGGAATAAATTACTTCCTTCAAATCTTCCATTGAGTGAAGATTTTGATATAAATGAACTAGTTTCATACGAATTAACAGGTGGACAAATAGAACTTATTATCAAAAATGCAGCATATAAAATTGCAGTAAATCCTGAACCAATCTTTAATGTTGAAGATTTTAAAGAACAAATCACAAAAGAACAAAAAGGACAATTTGATAGTGAAAACAAAGTAGGATTCTTTTAGGATTCAGAGTGTTTCTTTTTGTACCATTTTTTCTTCTATATTAAAATATACTTAAAATCTAAGCTTACTCTTAAAAGCTTAGATTATCATTTACCTAAATTATTATAAGTGGCTATTTATCACTAATTTGATAAAATATTAGCCATTATAAAGAAAACTTTTCAAGCTTTAAAGGATATATTAAATGACACATATGGATTTTGCCCATCCTTATTTTGGTGCATTTGTAATGTTTGTTTTAACATTTACTGCATTCGGTGCTACAGTGTGGCTTTCTAGGTATGTTAGTAGAAAAATCGCAAGATTAGACACAGAAAAATTAAAAACAACATTGTATGAATGTGGACCAGAAGTTACAAAACAACCCAATACAATATCAACACAGTTTTATCTAATAGCATTGCTATTTATTTTATTTGATGTAGAAATAATTTTCATGTTTCCATGGGCTATTAACTTTAAGTTATTAGGATGGTTTGGATTTATAGAAATGTTACTTTTTATCACACTATTAGCAATTGGATTTTTATATGCATGGAAAAAAGGAGCCCTTGAATGGCACAGCATAAAGTAAATTATTTACAAGATGGCGGTGCGCCAATTAAATTAACTACTATTGATAAGTTAGTTAATTTTGGACGTTCTAACTCACTTTGGCCTATGACTTATGGTTTGGCCTGTTGTGCCATTGAGATGATGGCAACCGGTGCATCTCGATATGATTTTGATCGGTTTGGTACAATTTTTAGAGCAAGTCCAAGACAATCTGATGTATTAATTATTGCAGGAACACTTACAAAAAAACATGCAGAATTTATGAGAAGACTATATGACCAAATGCCTGATCCTAAATGGGTAATTTCAATGGGGTCATGTGCCAATACTGGTGGTATGTTTAATACTTATGCAACGGTTCAAGGTGCAGATAGAATTATTCCAGTTGATATTTATCTTCCAGGATGTGCACCTAGACCTGAAACACTTCAGTATGCATTGATGACACTTCAAAGAAAAATTAGAAAAGAGTCAATTTTCAGAGCGCATAAGAAAAAAAGGCTAGTTTAATGAGAAAATATACGCCAAAAGATGATGTTCAAAGAAAAGCTCCTTTTTCTGATAGATTTTTTGTATCTCCTACGGTTCCAAGATTAGATGTTGCAAGCGATGAAATTTTTTCAAAAGATTATGAAGCTTTTTCTTCAGTATTTAAAGTTGAGCAAGCATATATAGAACATACACATCTAGTAATGTATGTTAATAAAAATGCAATTGTTGATATTATGAAATTTTTAAGTGAAAATTTAGAATACGATATGTTAATTGAGATGTCTGCTATTGATTATTTAGCACAAAAAGATGGCTATGAAATATTTTATGAAATGCTTTCATTATCAAAACATAAAAGACTAAGAATCAAATGTTTTCTAAGCAAAAATGATGCAATTGAATCTATATCTTCTATCTTTGATTCTGCAAATTGGTCTGAGCGAGAAATGTATGATTTATTAGGTGTAAAAGTTGTAAATCATCCTAATATGAAAAGATTAATTATGCCAGATGATTGGTATGATCATCCATTAAGAAAAACTTATCCACTTCAAGGTGATGAAGCAGCTTCGTGGTATGAAGTTGATAAAATCTTTGGAAAAGAAGCTAGAGATATAATCGGACCTGAACAGCGAGATCCAGCTGCAATTGATAGATATGATACTACTAGATTTGCAAGATTGGGTCACGAAGTTCCTTTCCAAACTGATATTACTGAGTTTGAACCTGAAACTTCAATCAAATATCAAGAAGATGATACATCAAAAATTATGAAAACATTAAAACCTGAAGAATCAGTTGTTTTAAAAAGAAGAAGGTAAAAGAATGCAACAAGCCAATAGATTAAAACCTTTTTTTGAGAATATTAACTTCGAGAGAGAAGATAATACAATGATGGTGAACTTTGGACCACAACATCCCTCTGCTCACGGACAAATGAGACTTGTTTTAGAACTTCAAGGTGAACAAGTAGTAAAATCTCGACCAATGATTGGATACCTTCATAGAGGTATGGAGAAAATGGCTGAGAATATGATTTATAATGAATTCTTACCAACAACAGATAGAATGGATTATATCGCTGCTACTTCAAATAACTACGGTTATGCACTTGCTATTGAAAAACTTCTAGGGATTGAAGCTCCAAGACGAGCTGAAATTATTAGAACAATGCTTTTAGAATTAAATCGAATTACATCGCACCTTTTTTGGTTAGCAACACATGCACTTGATGTTGGTGCTATGTCTATGTTTCTTTATTGTTTTAGAGAAAGAGAATATGCAATGGACTTAATAGAAGACTATTGTGGTGCAAGACTAACTCATAGTGCAATTAGAATTGGTGGAGTTCCTTTGGACTTACCATCTAATTGGATTGATGACTGTATGTCATTTTTGCAGATTTTAGAAACTGAAATCAAGAAATATGAAGGTTTATTAACAGAGAATAGAATCTGGAAAATGAGACTTGAAAATGTAGGTGTGATTACACAAAAAATGGCAAAATCTTGGGGATGTTCAGGTATTGCTTTAAGAGGTTCTGGTATTAAATGGGATTTAAGAAAAGAGATGCCTTATGGTATTTATGATGAATTAGATTTCGATGTTCCAATTGCACATACTTGTGATTCTTACGGAAGATATAAAATCTGTATTGCTGAAATGTATGAATCTTCAAAAATACTAAAACAATTAGTTCCTATGTATGAGAAAAGTGATTCTCAACTTATGGCACATTCTCCAAACTATATTTCAGCTCCAAAAGAGCAAATTATGACTCAAAATTATTCTTTAATGCAACATTTCGTTCTTGTAACGCAAGGTATGAGACCACCAAAAGGTGAAGTTTATGTCGCTACTGAATCACCAAAAGGTGAATTAGGTTATTTCGTTGTAAGTGATGGAACTCCATACGCATATAGAATGAAAATTAGAGCGCCGAGTTTCCAACATACAGCAATGCTTGAAGAACTACTTGTTGGATTACAATTAGCCGATGTGGTTACTATAATTGGTAACTTAAATATAGTTTTCGGCGAAATAGATAGATAAGGTGAGAAACGTGAAAAAAATAAACTGCTTTAATTTTTTAGTTTCGGAATCAAAATGCTCAGAATATAGTGTAGCCATGAAGGATGTGAAATGAAAAGATTTGATTTAAGACATTTAAAAAACGATTTTTATGACAGAATGCTTGACCTTCTGGATAAGCAAATAAGAGATGGTGAAACAGCAATTATTATATTTGAAATTGGGGATTTTGAAAATATTCAAAAATCAGCTGATGTTATATATGAAGCTGGTTATACATTAATGAATTCTATTAAATTTACAGAAGTAGATTGGACACTAGTAATTAAAAAAGTAAAACCTGAACCAAAAGTTGTCGAAGAGGAAAATAAATAATGGATAAAAAAGAGATAATTTCTAAAAGTGATTTTATTCTTTCTCTTGGGACTATGCTTTCAAATAATAAAGAAGAAGTAAGAGATTCTATTATTGAATCAATTGCAAAAACAAATGCTCAATTTGTTTATATGCATCCAATTGATAATATTGATTTAAAACTTTATTATACGCAATTCATAAAATATGAAGTAGGAAGTGAAGAAGGTATTTTAGCTTTATTACTCAATACTTTTGTAAAAGAATCTAATGATACTATCAAAAAATATATTGATAGTTTGGATTTAGGATATCTTTCAGCTGAAAGTTCAGCTGGAGAAGAAGAGTTTGAAGAAGCTTATGATAACTCTTTAAATTGTAAATTTAAAACATTAATAATTGGTGATGATTTAATTGAACATCCAAGAGTTGAAAATATTATAAAATTTATTTCTATAATAAAAGAATATACAGATTTCAATGTAATTATATTAGATAATAATTTCGAAGAAAAAATTAATGCATGTACAAATTTACAACTTGAAGAAGTTGAAGAATTAAAATCTTTTGATGGAACAGTTATTTATAGACTTATTGAAGATGAATCAACTCAAGACTTAATTGCAAGTAAATCTTTTGCACAAATTGCTAAAGTTGCAAATAATGATAAGGTATATTTAAACTATAAAAGTTCAAAAGTAGAAAAAACTATAAAAGTTGATGATAAGTTAAATGGAACAATTGCTATTTCAAAAATAACAGGTTCTAATGAAGAACTATTTAATGGATATAGATATAAACAAGTAAAAATACAAAAGGTTGATGAATAATGAGTGATATGATTACATTAACAATTGATGGAAAGCAAATTGAAGCTAAAAATGGAGAATCAATCTTAAATGTTGCTAGAGCAAATGATGTTTTTGTTCCTGCAGTATGTTATTTAACAAGATGTTCACCAACATTAGCATGTAGATTGTGTTTAGTTGAAGCTGATGGAAAACAAGTATATGGTTGTAATACTAAAGTTAAAGCAGATATGCAAATAAACACAGAAACTCCAGCAATTGCAAAAGAAAGACGAGCCATAATGGAAGTTTATGATGTTAATCATCCTCTTCAATGTGGTGTTTGTGACCAAAGTGGAGAGTGTGAATTACAAAATTACTCTTTATATATGAAAGTAGATTCTCAAAGCTATAGTATAAAAGATGTTCACAGACCAACTGCACATTGGGGAGTTATGAATTATGACCCAGGACTTTGTATTGTTTGTGAACGTTGTGTAACTGTATGTAAAGATATGGTTGGTTCAAATGCACTTAGTACAGTAAAAAGACCATCTGATGCTATTGATAAAACATTTAAGACTGAAATGCCAAAAGATGCATATGCAATGTGGAATAAACTTAATAAATCACTTATTGGTTATGACGCTGATGCCTGTACAGATTGTGGTGAGTGTATTGCAGCCTGTCCTGTTGGAGCTTTAGTTTCTCATGACTTCCAATATACATCAAACTCTTGGGAACTTAAAAAAATTCCAGCTGCAAATTCACATTCAAGTGACTGTGCATTTATTTATTATGAAATCAAACAAGATTCAATAGATAATCATAGAACAAAAAGAATTTATAGAGTTACAAATGAGCCTCATTATTCAACATTAAATGGTGCAGGAAGATTTGCTTATGACTTTGATAATAAAGTTGAGAAAAAAGATACAACTGCATTTATAAATGCAATTGAAAGTTTTCAAAAAGCAAAAAATATTAAATTTAACTCATTTATTACAAATGAAGAAGCTTTACTTTTACAAAAGATTGCAGATAAAACAGGTGCAAATTTAGTAAATGAAGATGCAAGATTATATCAAGAGTTTTTAGCAAACTATTCTAGTTCTGCAGGAACATCTTTATACTCTTCAACACTTACAGATGTTCATGATTCAAACTTTGTAATTTCTGTTGGGTCTTATTTAAAATCAGATTTACCAAATGCAAGATATGCACTTAATAACTCTGTTATTATGAATAAAGGTGCTGCTTTATATTTCCATCCAATTGCAGATCCTGTAATGGAAAAAATTGGTAAAAAAGGTAAAACTACTGAATTTATTTATCATGATGCTTTAGCACAAGAATCGATTCTTTATTTTATACTTTATAAATTTGGAAAAGATTTACCACAAAATATCAAAACTTATCTTGACTCTTTAAGTGAAACTAGAACAAAAACTGTTAGTGAAATGATAAAAGAAAAAGTTGTTGAAATAGTTAAAAATGAAGAAACAGGTGAGGAAAAAGAAGTTGTAAAAATGGTTCCTAAAAAAGTTTCTAAAGAAGTTGAGTTTGAATATATCTCACTTTTAGAAGATTTTGGAAAAGATGAAACATTTGTAGAACTAATTGACACTATGCTAGCTAAAAAAGATACTTTCTCATTAATAGTTGGTGAAGATTTAATCACACATCCAAATGCAGCAAATTTAGCAAAACTTTGTGGATTAATCACAAAATATACTGCTTTTGAAGTAGTAATTATTCCAACTTCTACAAATACTTTAGGTGTATCACAAATTTGTACACTCTCAGAAGAACAAGAAGGATTTACTGTTGGTTATAATGAAAAAGCAGACTTCCAATTATCAGCATTAGGTGATGGAGATTTAGATATTCCTGCACTTAATCAACAAGAAGGTACTTTTACAAATATTGATAAAAAAATCATTCCTACAAATGCTGCGGTTGCATTTAATGGCTATGCTTTAAATAATATTGCAAATATGATTTTAGATGTTGATGTTGAATACACAATTGATTATACAGCCTGTCTACCCCTCGAAAGAGGCTATAAAGAAGTAGAATTTGATGATTTACCAAATATGTTTGGAAATGATAGAGTTGAATATAGAGGTTATGATTTAACGCAGAGTACATTAGAGTCAAATGATGAAGTAAAAGAAGTAAGTCTAAGAAAATTAGAAGTTAAAGAAGAAGAAATTGTGATTTATAAAGCAAATCCAATTAATCAATTTAATGAATTTACAGCAATGTCTCATGAGTTTAAAGATGAGCTTCAATCAGGTATTTTCTTCTCAAGCGCGCACTTTGAAAAATTAGGACTTGAAAAAGGTTCAAAAGTAAAAGTATCTTCAAATAATGTAAGTTTAGAATTAAATGCGTATATTGATATTCAAATCACTGGTGAAATAGCTTATGTTTCAACATTTGATAAAAACTCTCCTTCAAAAGCTTTATTTGATACATTCAGATATAACACAGCTATTGTAGAAAAGGTGTAATATGGAAACAAGTATTATAATAGAAACGATTGTAAAAGTAATAGTAGTTTTAACAGTATTTTCAGTACTTGCTGGTTTTACAACATATATTGAAAGAAAGATATTAGCATTTATGCAAAGAAGATTGGGTCCTACAAATGTAGGTCCTTATGGTCTTTTACAAATTGCAGCAGATGGGATTAAACTTTTTACAAAAGAAGATTTTATTCCTGCAAATGCAAATAAACCTATTTTTATGGTAGCACCACTTATAACTGCAGCAACTGCATTTATTGCTATGAGTGCAATTCCATTTTTCCCAGAATTTGAAATGTTTGGATATACAGTAAGACCAATTATAAGTGATATTAATGTTGGTGTTTTATTTGTTATGTCTGTTGGTGCTGTTGGACTTTATGGACCACTTTTAGGTGGTATGAGTTCGGCGAATAAATGGGCATTACTTGGAGGGGCTAGAACTGCTATTCAACTTTTATCATATGAAGTTGTATCAGGACTTTCTCTTTTAGCTCCACTTATGATGGTGGGTTCTTTATCTTTAATTGATATAAATAATTATCAAGCAGGTGGAATTAGCAACTGGATTATTTGGTCACAACCTTTAGCATTCTTGCTATTTACAATAGCTGGATTTGCAGAGACAAATAGAACACCATTTGATTTACTTGAGCATGAAGCAGAATTAGTTGCTGGTTATGCAACAGAGTATTCAGGTATGAGATGGGGTATGTTCTTTATTGGAGAGTATGCTAACCTTTTTACAATTTCATTTCTAATTTCACTTATTTTCTTAGGTGGATTTGAACCTTTATGGTTTATTCCAGGTGGTTTAGCAATTGTATTAAAAGTTATGTTTTTAATCTTTCTTTTCCTTTGGACAAGAGCATCTTGGCCTCATATTAGACCAGATCAGTTAATGTGGTTATGTTGGAAAATACTAATGCCTTTATCAGTTCTAAATATTTTAGTAACTGCTCTTGTGATAATGATTTAAGGAAATAATATGGGATTTGAAGAATTTAAAAATAGAAATATATCAGAAGATTACGTTGTAGTCCAAGAAGATAATTATCCTAAAACATCTTGGGAATCATTTAAACAAGTGATAACTAGATCTGTTAAAGGTGAGTTATTTACAGGTCTTAAAATTACATTTAAAATGATGACAGGTGCCTTATTTAAAGGTGAAATGGCAACTGTTCAATATCCAAAAGAAAAACTTCCAATTGGTCCTCGATATAGAGCAGTACATAAATTATTAGTACTTCTTGAATCAGGTGAAGAGCGATGTATTGGTTGTGGTTTATGTGAAAAGATATGTATTTCAAATTGTATTAGAATGGAAACTAGAATTGATGAAAATTCTAGAAAAGAAGTTTTAGAATATACAATTAATATGGGAAGATGTATTTTCTGTGGATACTGTGCGGAAGTTTGTCCAGAATTAGCAATTGTTCATGGTGGAAGATATGAAAACTCATCTGAACAAAGAGCGCATTTTTCACTTAAAGAAGATATTTTAACACCATTTGATCAAATAAACCAACAAACTGAATTTGCTGGTTATGGTTCAGTATCAGTAGATGCTGATGAAAAAATTAAAAAAACACCGTTGTCATACTAAGGAGTATAGATGTTTGAAATAATAGCTTTTTGTCTGTTTTCAGTTTTAACTATAACTATGTTTAGTATTACAGTCTTAACAAACAATGTATTGTATGCGCTAAGTTCATTAGCAGCAGGAATGATTTTTATATCTGCATTTTTCTTTTTATTAAATGCTGACTTTTTAGGGGCTGTACAAATTGTAGTTTATACAGGTGCTATTATGTCTTTATATGCTTTTGGAATGATGTTTTTTGATTCATTATCAGAAGTAAAAGAAAAAGTAAAAAATCCAAGACTTGTTTTCTTTTTATCAGGAATGTTAGCATTAATTATTGTTGTAATTCTTATTTCTCCTGTATTAGGTGAAAATATTGATCCACTTTATCCAATTCATCCAGAACTTGGAAATAGTGCGGATGTTGGTTTAGTATTATTTACAAAATACTTAGTTCCTTTTGAAGTTGCTGCAATTATGTTACTTGTTGCAATGATAGGTGGAATTGTTTTAGCAGGGAAAAAAATGGAAACGTCATATTCAGATATGAGCGAAGAAGAGATTGATGTATATCTTGAAGATAAAGCATCGAAAAAGAAGGATGACAAATGACACTTAATGCTTATTTGATTTTATCAACACTTTTATTTTGTATTGGATTAATAGGAGTATTAAGACGTAAAAATGTTTTAATGCTTTTCTTTTCAACAGAGATTATGTTAAATGCAGTAAATGTTGGACTTGCAGCTATTTCTAAATTCCATGGAGATTTAGCAGGACAAATGTTTGCATTTTTTATTATTGCAGTTGCAGCTAGTGAAGTTGCAATTGGATTAGGTCTTTTAATTCTTTGGTATAAAAGAACAGGTTCTATTAATTTAGATGAAATTGCAAAAATGAAAGGGTAATAATGGAAAAATATATCTATATAGCACTTTTTGCCCCAATAGTAGGTTCTTTAGTTGCAGCATTATTTTCAATGAGAGAAAAAATTGCATTTACAGGATGGTTTACATCATTTATGTTAGCAGTTTCAATGTTTGCTTCTTTAAACTTATTAGTATATGTTTATACAAATGATGCGATTTTAAGCGTAACATTATTTGAATGGATAGAAGCTGGAAATCTAATTATTCCATTTGGTTTTGTAATTGACCAAATAAGTGTAGTTATGATGACAGTTGTTACAGTTGTTTCTACAATGGTTCATATTCATTCAATTGGTTATATGGAACACGATGATGGATTTAATAGATACTTCTCTTATCTATCAGCATTTGTATTTTCAATGCTTATACTTGTAATGGCTGATAACTTTGCTGTTTTATTTATTGGATGGGAAGGGGTTGGACTTTGTTCTTGGCTACTTATTGGATTTTGGTATAAAAAAGAATCAGCATCATGGGCTGCAAATGAAGCTTTTATTATGAATAGAATAGGGGATTTAGGTATTCTTCTTGCAATGTTCTTAATATATTGGAATTTAGGTTCACTTCAATACTCAGAGGTATTTGATACTATAGGAACTTTAGAATATAGTACAATTGCTTGGATTGGTATATTATTATTTGTAGGAGCTATGGGTAAATCAGCACAATTTCCACTACATACGTGGTTAGCAGATGCAATGGAAGGACCAACTCCTGTTTCAGCACTTATTCACGCTGCTACTATGGTAACAGCTGGTGTTTACTTAGTAGTAAGATCAAATGAATTATATGTATTAGTTCCTGAAGTTGGATATGCAATTGCCTGTTTAGGTGCATTTGTAGCAATATTTGCAGCTTCAATGGCTTTAGTTCATAATGATATGAAAAGAATTATTGCATACTCAACATTATCTCAATTAGGTTATATGTTTGTTGCAGCTGGTCTTGGTGCATATTGGGTTGCATTATTCCATTTAGCTACTCATGCCTTCTTTAAATCTGTATTATTCTTAGGTGCTGGTAATGTTATGCATGCTATGGATGATAATTTAGATATTAGAAAAATGGGTGGATTACATAAAAAAATGAAATTTACTTCTATTATTATGACTATTGCATCTTTAGCACTTGCTGGTATTTTCCCACTTGCTGGATTCTTCTCAAAAGATAAAATCTTAGAATCAGCATTTGATGCTAATGCTTATGGTTTATGGGCTGTATTATGGATAACTGCTGGACTTACTGCATTTTATTCATTTAGACTTGTAATGAAAGTATTTCATGGTGAGCAAAATTATTCAAATGAAGAACATCATCCTCATGAAGCAAAAGGCTTTGTAATTGCAGCAATGATTCCACTTGCTATTTTAGCAATAGTTGCTGGATGGTTTGAGCATGGTTTTGTTGAGTTTGTTACAAAAACTTTACCAACTTGGGAAGCTGTAAATACAGCACATTCAACTGCTTGGATTTTAATCTTAGTTACAAGTGCTATTGCAATAGCTGGTGTTGCTTATGCTGTAATAAAATATAACAATGGTGGATTTAGTAAAACTTGGGAAGATAAAGCTATTTATAAACTTTTATCAAACCAATATTATATTCCACAATTTTATTCAAACTTTATTACAAAACCATATTACAAACTTTCAGTTTGGGTATTTAATGTTATTGAAATAAAAATTATTGATAATACGATTGAAGGTATCGCAAGATTAATAAATAAGCTTGGAGGAAAAGCACGAGTTATTCAATCAGGTAACTTATCATCATCTCTAAGACTTATGGTTCTTGGACTTATCTTAGGCTTAGTTCTTGCCTTAGTTTTATCATTATTTGAAGGGGTTAAATAAATGGAAAATATTTTATCTATGTTGATATTTTTCCCAGCAGCAGCAGCTACCGTGGGGTTTATGATTCATAAAGACTCTATGAGACAGTTTGGTGTTGTTGTTACTATTGTTGAGTTTGTATTAGCTCTTTTATTATGGTACGACTTTGATACAAGCGTTGCACAAATGCAATTTGTACAAACACTACCACTGATTACTTCTTATGGAATTAATTATGTAGTTGGTATTGATGGTGTTTCATTGTTCTTAATTATTATGATTACGTTTATGACAATGATTGCAACAATTGGACTTTCTGAAACAAAAAGTGTTAAAAATCTTATTATCACTATTTTATATCTTGAAATGACAATGGTTGGTGTATTTGTAGCCTTAGACTTAATTATGTTCTATGTATTCTGGGAATTAACATTAATTCCTATGTTTTATATTATTGGTTTTTGGGGAGCGGAGAAAAGATTCCACGCAGCTATTAAATTTTTCTTATATACATTTATAGGTTCATTAATAATGCTTATTGGTATGTTATATTTTGGATATATTTACCACGAAACTACTGGAGTTTGGAGTTTTAATTTACTTGATTGGTATAGTGTTGTTCTACCATTTGATGTTCAATTATGGTTATTTATTGCATTCTTCTTTGGATTTGCAGTAAAAGTACCAATGTTCCCATTCCATACTTGGTTACCTCTTGCACATAGTCAAGCACCAACAATTGGTTCTATTGTACTTGCAGCTGTTTTACTTAAAATGGAAACATATGGATTTATTAGATTTTCACTTCCACTTTTCCCAGATGCGAGTGTATATTTTATGCCATTTATGGCAACACTAGGAATTATTGCAATTATTTATACTGCAATGGTTGCTTATGCACAAGAAGATATGAAACAAATGATTGCATACTCTTCAATTTCTCATATGGGTGTTATTATCCTTGGGGTATTTGCACTTAATGTGGAAGGTATTTCAGGAGCTGTTTTCTTAATGATTGGTCACGGAGTAGTTTCAGGAGCATTGTTTATGAGTGTTGGTGTACTGTATGATAGACGTAAAACAAAGATGACCAAAGAGTTTGGTGGATTAGCTAAAAATATGCCAATGTTCGCATTAGTATATGGTGTTGTACTTATGGCATCAATTGGATTACCTTTAACTATTGGATTTGTTGGTGAGTTTTTATCTTTACTTGGATTCTTTAAAGTTTCTCCATTCTTAACATTTATAGCTTCACTTACTATTGTTTTAAGTGCTGTTTATATGTTATCAATGTATAAAAGAACATTCTTTGGTGAATTACTTAAAAAAGAAAATAAAGATATGAAAGATATTCATGGTCGAGAACTTTTAGCTCTAGGTTCTTTAGTATTTTTAATAATATCTTTAGGTGTTTATCCAAAAGTTATATTAGAACCATTAAATATCTCAGTTGCAAAAGTGATTAAAATAATGGATGTTAAATCTGTTGACGAAAAAACAAAAGAAAGACTTCGTTCTTTAAATTCAATTGGGGAGGTTAAATAATGGAACCTATTTCAATTAATATAGATACTTTAAACTTAGGAACATTAGCTCCAATGGTTATTGCTATTATTGGTGCTCTTAGTATTTTATTAACAGATTTATTTAATAAAAACAAAGACAAATCTTTATATGTAATTATAGTTGTACTATTTTTAGTCTTTGATTTATTTACACTACTTGCATATAGTGGTCCTATTGATGGAATGTTTGATTTAATACTGCTTGATGGTATTGCTGTTTTATCTCAATGTGTTATCATTATTGGTGCAATATTATTTATTTTCTTATTCTTATCAAAATTAAGATTTCAAGAGTTTAGATATGCAGAATTCTTTGCATTGTATTTATTTACAATTGCAGGATTCCAATTTATGGTAAGTTCTGATTCTTTAATTTTAATCTTTGTTGGATTAGAAACAGCATCATTATCTCTGTATACAATGATTGCAATGCATAATAAAATGACATCAATTGAAGCTTCTGTTAAATACTTTACAATGGGTTCATTATCAAGTGGTTTCTTTGCTTTTGGTTCAATGATTTTTTATGCACTTACAGGTACTTTAGATTTATCACAAATTTCAGCTGTAATTGTTCAAGAAAACTTCTTATCTAGTGAAAATTATGCAAACTATGTATTTGTATTAACTGGATTTGTATTTATGTTTGCTGCAATTGGTTTTAAACTATCATTATTCCCATATCATGTATGGGTTCCTGATGTTTATAGAGGTTCAACTTCAGCAATGGCTGGATTCTTATCCGTAGTTCCAAAAATGGCAGGTTTCGTAGTTGCTATTAGATTCTTTGAAGTATTTGTTGCAAGTGATGATATTATTATTAAAACAATGCTTTATACTACAATTATATTAACTATTACAGTTCCAAACTTAATAGCCCTACATCAAACCGATATTAAAAGAATGCTTGCTTATTCTTCTATTTCTAATGCAGGAATGGCAATGGCAGCTATTTATATTGGAACAACACAAGCTACAACAGCATTATTTTTATATTGGATTTTATTTACAATAACAAACTTTGGTGCTTTTGGTATGTTATGGTTAAACAGAGGGAAAGAATCAAAAGATTATGAATCACCATATACTTTTGAAAAATATTCAGGTCTAGTTCAAATCTCACCATTTGCAGCTTCAATTCTAGCAATGTTCCTTTTTGCTTTAACAGGTCTTCCTCCATTTGCATTATTTTGGGGTAAAATGTATTTAATTGCAAGTGCGGTTAATGCAGGAGAAATTGCATTATCTGTAATCATTGTATTAAACTCAGCAATTGCTGCTTATTACTATTTAAGACCAATTTCATATATGTTCTTAAAAGATCCAATAAAAGGTGCAAATACTAAGTTTATGCAAAATGCATCTACACCAATGAAATCAGTAATTGGAATATGTGTATTCTTTGCAGTTGTTTCTGTATTAGCAGTAGAACCATTATTAGAAATAATTCACTATTACGTTACTAGTGCTGGCTTCTAGATAAATATTCTAAGCATTTATTTCTAAATGCTTAGAATTATTGTAAAATAATCTTATGAAAAAAATATGTATTATTTTACTCCTTTCTTTTTCCTTTCTTTTTTCTAATTCTTTAAATCTAACGAAAAATGATATTATAATTTTAAAGAAAATAAAATCTCTAACAGATGATAAAATGATGAAATACACACTAATGGCCTTAGCCATAAAAGAATCATCACTTGGAAAATATATTATAAATTCAAAAAGTGAAGATTATGGTTTATTTCAAGCAAATATAAAAACAGTATTAAAACGCCAAAAAGTAAAAGATAATTCATATAATAGAAGTATTTATGCACAAAAACTAATAAATGATGTAGGTTTTGCAACAGCAAATGCAATTATAGAATTAGTATATTGGAGAAAAGTACATAAAAATAACTGGTCAAGAATATGGTCAAGTTATAATACAGGTTGGAATTATAATAGTAAACGAGGTGTAGATTATGCTACAAAAGTATTTGATATTATTAAGAAATTGAAATTTGAGTATAAATTATAAAAAAGGGTATAGATAAAAATAGCTATTTCTTAAGCCATTTCCATCTAATATATTTAAGTTAATCTTCTAATTCTGATAGAGGAGTTTCTGTTATTTTCCTATCTAACTTATTATTTAAAGCAGACACTACAACTCCAGAGGTATTATCTCCAACAACATTTGTAGTTGTTCTAAACATATCTAAAACTCTATCAATCCCTGCTACTAATGCAATACCTTCTAGTGGTAATCCTACAGATTCAAGTACCATTACTAACATAATTAATCCAGCACCGGGAATACTAGCTGCTCCTACAGAAGCAAGAACTGCTGTTAATACAATCATTCCTTGTTGTGGAATACTAAGATCTACCTCAAAAGCATTAGCAATAAAAATAGCGGCAATTGCTTGATAAATTGCAGTTCCATCCATATTTATTGTTAATGCCATTGGCAATGTAAAACTTGATACTTCTCGTGGAACTCCTAATTGTTTTTGTGCTCTCATTGTTAGAGGGAAAGCAGCTGCAGCACTACAAGTAGAAAAACCTACCACTGCTGGTTCTGCTATTTTCTTGAAAAAAGATATAGGAGAAATACGAGCTACATACTTAATAAATAATCCATAAGTTACAAGAATATGAATTAAACTAGCTATAAATACTGCAAATATAAGTTTTAACATAGGAAGAATAATATCAAGACCATATTTACTTGATGTCCATGCCATTAATGCAAATACTCCATAAGGTGCTAATTTTATTACCATTTCTGAAATTTTAAACATGATTTCAGATATAGAATCAAAAAATGCTGCTACAGGTTTAGACTTTTCTCCTATTAAACTCATTGCTGTTCCAAAGAAAAGTGCAAATACAATTATTTGTAAAACAGAAGCATTTGCAAAAGAAGCTATAGGATTAATTGGGAACATATTTACTATTACACTTGAAAAAGTAACAGGTGCAACTTCTTTAACTTCTGTAAGTTCTCCTAATTCTAAACCTTGACCTGGATTAATAATATTTGCTACTATTAAACCAATTGTAACCGCAATAGCTGTAGTAAATAAAAAGTATACTACGGTTTGTGTACCATATTTTGCTAAATTTTTTATATCAGCATTATATACACCAATAACTAAAGTTGCGAAGATTAAGGGTACAACAATCATCCTCAAACATCTAATAAAAATATCACCAATAGGTTTTAGATAACCAGCATAATCACTAAATACATATCCAAAGATAATTCCAGCAACTAATCCAATAAAAATTTTATAATACAATTTCATTAATTTTTCCTTAGTAAATTATTTAATCAAGTTGGGTAATAAATACTATTTATTTTTAAAATAATCTATATATGCATATAGTGCAATTGAACCACCTGTATGTAAAAATAATACATTGTCGCCTTCTTTGAAATAACCGTCTTTAACTAATGTTAAAAACCCATCTCCTACTTTTCCTGTATAAACTGGATCTAATAAAATACCTTCTTCTGTTGCGAAAGTTTTAACTGCATCAACCATTCCATCTGTTCTTCTTGAATATCCAGGTCCTACATAATCTCCAATACAAATTAATTCTTCTTTTTTTAATAAGTCTTTATCTAATCCTAAGTGTTCTAAGTGTTGTTGTGCAACTTTATATACTACTTCTTTTTGAGCATCTTCTGGTTTTGATACATTTATACCTACTAATTTGATTTTACTATTCATTGCTTTTAATGCAACTGCCATTCCAGCATGTGTTCCTGAACTTCCTGAAGGTACAACAATAGCATCGATATCTAATGCTTTTTTAGTTAATTGTTCCATTATTTCTAAGGCACAAGATGAGTATCCTAAAGCTCCAATACCATTTGATCCACCACCTGGAATAATATATGGTTTTTTACCTTCTGCTCTTAATTGTTCTGCTTTTTCTTCCATTTTTGCCATTAAATCTGCTCCACCTTGAACAACTTTAATAGATTTAGCACCCATTAGGTGAAATAAGAAATTATTTCCATTTGCATCTTCAGAATAAGACCCAGGTACTCTTTCTTCTAATATTAAGTGACAATCCATTTTTTCTACATTTGACCATGCTAATGTAATTCTACAATGGTTTGATTGTACTGCTCCACATGTAATTAATGTGTCACAACCTTTTTCAAGAGCATCTGCAATAAGGTAATCTAATTTTCTAGTTTTATTTCCCCCATTTTCTAACATATCATCTCTTTTTATATAAAGATTAACTCCATTATTCATTACTTTTGTTATATTATTTAATGGGTCTATATCTGTTGTCTTTTTAACATAGCCTCGTTTTTTAAATCTATTTAAATCCATATTAATCTTCTCCTCAAAATTGTGTAATATTAAACTTCTAGAATCTTATCTGAACAGATTATTTATAGGAAATAAATATTTTATATACTTTCTATAAGTAAAACTTATAACCATTAAAACTGTATGTTATATATACAATATTGTTGTCATAAATTAAGGTGAATTGGTTATAATTTCATCCCTATTTGTAAAGCAAGGATAATTGGCATGACTATAAAAGATATGGAGATATTTAAAAATGTTGTTAATTGTTCTAATCTTACTAAAGTATCAAAAGATATGGGACTTTCTCAACCTAATATATCAATGACAATTAAATCAATTGAATCAGAATTTGACGAAAAACTATTTGATAGAATCAGTAAAAAACTTATATTAAATGAAAGAGGAAGAATCTTATATGAAAAAATAATTCCTCTCTTATCTCAAATGAAAGATATTCAAAATGATTTTTCAAAGAATAAAATTTCAGGAAGTATAAATATTGCTGCTACAAATACAATTGGAGTATATGTTTTACCAATACTTTTATACAAATATAATAAGAAATTTAAAGATGTTAAAATAAATGACTTATATAATGAGTTTGTTGAAATAACATCACTCATATTAAATGGAAAACTTGATATAGGTTTTATAGAAAGCGAAGTGGTTCATCCTAATATTATAAAAGAGTTATTATATAAAGATGAGCTTATAGTTGTTAGTTCCGATTACAATCTTTCAAAAAAGAGTTATTATATAGATCAACTTTTAGATAAAGAATGGATAATAAGAGAAAAAACATCAGGAGTTATGAATGTTTTTTTTGAATATCTTGGTGATCTAGAATCTCAATTAAATGTAAGCTTAGAACTTGAACATACTTTAGCAATAAAAAGAATTTTAGTTAAATATAGAGATACTATTTCCATCTTACCAGAAAAAAGTGTAGCTTATGAAATTACGAATAAGAGATTATATAAAATCAATATTATAAATATGAAATTTGAAAGAAACTGTTATATTGTTTACCACAAAAATAAGTTTAAAAATGCAGTTTTTAAATCTTTTAAAGATTATATTGTAAAAAATATTTCAGAATATGATAATTTTCAATAGTAAAAATTTCAGGGATTAAAAATAGTATCTTATTTTTTTATAAACAAAAAATAAACCATTAAGTGATACAATCCCTCTACTAAAAACAAAGGACTGCTTTTGAAAACTATAAGTGTTGCACATTCACCTGATGCTGATGATATATTTATGTACTATGCGATTAAATTTGGTTGGGTAACTCCTAATAATGCTAGATTTACAAATATTGCTGATGATATTGAGACTTTAAACCAAGCTACGATAAAAGGTGAATATGATATTTGTGCTATTTCATTTGCTTTATATCCATTTGTAAAAGAAGATTATGCTTTATTAAAAACTGCTGTTTCTTTTGGAGAGGGTTATGGACCTAAACTAATAAAGAAAAAAGGTACAAAATTAAAAAGAAATTTTAAAGTTGCACTTAGTGGTGAGTTCACTACAAATGGTCTTTTATTTAAAATTGCCTATCCAAATGCAAGAATTACTTATATGAACTTCTTAGAAATCGAGCAAGCTGTAATTGATGGAACAGTTGATGCAGGTGTTTTAATCCATGAATCAATTCTTAACTTTAGTGATACTCTTGAAGTTGAGCGTGAACTTTGGGATATTTGGGTTGAATTAAGTGGTGGAGGTTTACCATTGCCACTTGGTGGAATGTGTATTAGAAGATCAATTCCACTTCATAGTGCAATTGATTATGAAAATACTTTAATCAAAGCAGTTGATGTAGCAAATAAGAATAGAAAAGTTTTAGCTCCTATGTTACTTGAAAAAGGTCTTATTCGTGTTGATGCCAATACTTTAGATACATATTTAGATCTTTATGCAAATGATAATTCAGTTGAGCTAAGTGATATTCAATATAAAGCTTTAGATAAATTATTTGAATTAGGTTATAAAAATGGATTCTATGAAAATTTAGTAAAATCAAAAGATTTTCTAATTCCTAGTGAATATGAAGAATTAAGAGCAAAATAAATAAATAATGCAAAATTATTTTAAAGAAATTGATTTTTCAAGGTATTCATCAATTAAAATAGGACCAAAAGTTGATGTTTTAGTAATTAATGAAATAGGTGATTATAAAGATTATCAAATAATTGGTCGAGCTAATAATACTTTAGTTGGTCCAAATCATCCAAAATTTGCGATTTTAGGTGAAGAGTTTGATTACATAAAACAAATTGGTGATTTACTTTACGTTGGATGTGCGACAAGTTCAGGTAAGCTCTTAACTTATACAAGAAATAATGATATTGCAAACTTAGAGTTTCTAGCTAAATTACCTGGAAATATGGGTGGTTTAGTTAAAATGAATGCAGGACTAAAATCTTGGGAAGTTTTTAATCATATCCATAGCATTAAAACAAAAGATGGCTATATCAAAAAAGATGATGTAGAATATTCATATAGACATACTAAATTGGATTCAATTGTTTATGAAGTTGTATTTAATATTTCAAAAGGTTTTTCTAAAGATAGATTAAAGCAGTTTAATAAAATGCGAGATAATCAACCACATATTCCAAGTGCTGGGTCTTGTTTTGCTAATCCAAAAGATGATTTTGCAGGTAGATTAATTGAAGAAATTGGTCTAAAAGGCTTAAAAAAAGGCGATATGTCTTTTTCATCACAACACGCAAATTTTTTAGTAAATAATGGGGCAGGAACGTATGAAGATGCTCTATATTTAATCAATTTAGCAAAGAGTAAAATAAAAGAGCAGTTTAATATAGATATGAAAGTTGAGATTATAATTTATTAGTAATATTAATTTTTTTATGTTAGAATGCAAAAATTCAAAATAATATAAGGTTTTTTTTAGTGAAGAATTTAGTAATAGTGGAGTCACCCGCAAAAGCGAAAACAATATCAAAATTTTTAGGAAGCGATTACGTAGTAATGGCATCAATGGGTCATGTAAGAGATTTACCTAAGTCAAAACTCGGATTTGATCCAGATGATAATTTTAAGCCTAAATATTTAATTTCTACTGATAAGAAGAAAGTCATTTCAGATTTAAAAAAACATATTAATAAAGATACGACAATCTACCTAGCGGCCGATGAGGATAGGGAAGGGGAAGCAATTGCATGGCATTTGATTCCTGCTTTAAAAATTGAAAACAACCCTATTAAAAGAATTGTATTCCATGAAATTACTAAAGATGCTATTTTAAAAGCTTTAGAAAACCCAAGAGAAGTTGATCAGCACTTAGTTGATGCTCAACAAGCAAGAAGAATATTAGACCGTGCTGTTGGATATGAACTTTCACCATTACTATGGAGAAAAGTTAGATATGGATTATCTGCTGGTCGTGTTCAAAGTGTTGCTGTTAAGATTATAGTTGATAGAGAAAATGAAATTAGAGAATTTAAACCAGAAGAGTACTGGAAAATTAAATCTGAATTCAAAGACCCAGAATTAAAATCAGAACTAGCAAAAATAAACGGTAAAAATAAAAAAATTACAAATGAAGCACAGGCAAAAGAAATAGAAGCTTCAATAAAACTTGGAAACTTTTTATTAAATGATATTGAAGAAAAAGAATCTAAAAGAAATCCTGCAGCTCCTTTTACAACTTCTACGCTACAACAAGAAGCAAGTAGAAAACTTGGATATTCTGTTAAGCAAACAATGGTTATTGCTCAACAACTTTATGAAGGAAATGTAGGGAATATCCCAGGTCATACAGGTGGTTTAATCACATATATGAGAACAGATTCATTAAATCTTTCTACAGTTGCAACAAGTGCAGCTAAACAAGTAATTGAAACAGAATATGGAAAAGATTATTCATTAAGTAAACCAAGAGTTTATAAATCAAAAGCAAAAGGCGCACAAGAAGCTCACGAAGCTATTCGTCCTGTTGATTTAAGTTTAAAACCTAGTGATATAAAAGCTTTTGTAGAAAATTCTCAATATAAACTTTATAGTTTGATTTGGAAAAGAACACTAGCTACTCAAATGGCAGCAGCTCAAATTGCAAATACTACATATAAGATTCAAGCTGGAAAAGATAAAGAGTTTGAATTCCAAACTAAGGGACAAAGAATTATTTTCCCTGGATTTATGAGAGCTTATACAGAAGGTAGTGATAATCCTGAAGGTGCTTTAGATAGTACAGAAAAGATTTTACCAACTATTAAAGTAGGAACAATTTTAAATCTAGAAAAACTAGATTTAGAACAATTATTTACAAAACCACCTGCAAGATATACAGAAGCATCACTAGTTAAAAAACTTGAAGCAGAAGGTATTGGACGTCCTTCAACTTATGCTCCAACAATTTCAACTATTCAACAAAGAGAATATGTAGTAAAAACAGAAGATAAAAAATTAACACCAACACCAACTGGTGAAATAGTTAATAGCTTTTTAGCAGATCACTTCTCTGATATTATTAATCTTGGATTTACAGCAAAAATTGAAGAAGAGTTTGATCATATTGCAGAAGGTAAAATTGCTTGGGAACAAGTAATGCAAGATTTTTATGGGGACTTCAAAAAAACTATTAATGAAAAAGAAGAAACTGTAAATAAAGAAGACTATTTACAAATTAGAGAAATAGGAACTGATCCAAAATCTGGAAAACCAATGAGTGCAAGAGTAGGTAGATTTGGTCCATTTGTTCAAATTGGAACAAAAGATGATGAAGAAAAACCTTTATTTGTAGCAATTCCAAAACATTTAAATATGGATACGATTACAATGGATGAAGCATTATTTTTATTCACACTTCCAAGAGTTGTTGGACAAACAAAAGATGGTGAAGATATTAAAGCAAATATAGGAAGATTTGGACCATATTTACAAGTGAAAACTAATTATTTCTCATTAAAAACTGATGATCCATATACTATAGAGCTACCAAGAGCTTTAGAAGTAATTCAAGAAATTACAGAAGCAAAAGCAAAAGCAACTATAAAAGTATTTGAAAAAGAAAAAATACATGTTCTTATTGGAAGATATGGACCATATATTAAACAAGGTAGAAAAAATTTCAAAATACCAAAAGGTAAAGTTGCCCAAGATTTGACACTAGAAGAGTGTGAAGAGATTATTGCAAAAGATCCAAAATCTAAAACAACAGCAAAAAAAGCACCTGCGAAAAAAACAGCAGCAAAAAAAACTGCAGCTAAAAAGCCAGCAGCCAAAAAAACTACAACTAAAAAAGCACCTGCAAAAAAAGCAGCAGCTAAGAAACCAGCTGCAAAAAAAACACCAGCGAAAAAAGAAACAAAGTAATAAACAATGAAGATTGGAATTCTCTCAGATAGTCACTTTAAAAGTGACTATACTAAAGAAGTAATTACTTTATTAAAAGAAAAAGGTTGTCAATATTTAGTTCATGCAGGAGATTTATGTATTGAAAAAAATCTTCAACTATTAAAAGAATCAGCTTTACCTTATGTGAGTGTTTTTGGAAACAATGATAGAAATCTAGTTTCAATATCTCATAAATATGTGATTAAGCAAGAACCTTATTATTTTAAAATTAAAGATATAACTTTTAAACTAATGCATATGCCTTATCATTTAACTCCTGATGCAAATATAGTAATTTTTGGACATACACATATGTTTGAATGTGAATACAAAAATAATACTCTTTTTTTAAACCCAGGAGAAGTATGTGCAAGAGAGAAACCACTTATTGAGTGTGTACTACTAGAAATTAATGAAAATGAGTATATAATCTCACACTATTTTAAAGATATAAATAAAAACAATTATGAGAGAGAAGAATATAAATATGAACGAAAAATTTAAAAAAACTGATGAAATATTTTTATGTGCTATTTGTAATGCTGAAAGTGGTACATGTAATGAAGACTGTAAATTCTGTACACAAAGTGTAAGATATAAAGCGGATATTCAAAGATATAAATTAAAAGAAATTGAACAAATTGTTAAAGAAGCTAAAATTGCAAGAGCAAATGGTGCAGTTGGATTTTGTTTAGTTACAGCAGGACTTGGTTTAACTGATAAAAAAACAAAATTTATTGCAAAAGCTGCAAAAGCTGTTAAAGCTGAAAACTTAGGTCTAAGATTAATCGCCTGTAATGGAACTGCATCTGTTGAACAATTAAAAGAATTAAAAGCAGCAGGTGTTGATAACTATAATCATAACTTAGAAACTTCAAGAGACTTTTATCCATCAATTTGTACTACTCATCCTTGGGATGATAGATACCAAACTTGTTTAAATGTAAAAGAAGCAGGATTACAATTAGTTTGTGGTGGAATTTTTGGAATGGGTGAAACGCAAGAAGATAGAATTTCTATGATTAAATCAATTGCATCATTAGATCCTATGAATGTTCCTTTGAACTTTTTCCATCCAAATGAAGCTTTACCAATTGTAGAAAATACAATTACAAGAGAAGAAGCTTTTGATTTAATTGAATTATCAAGAAAGATGATTCCAAATGCACATAAGATTATGGTTGCAGGTGGAAGAGAATTAATGTTTGGTGATGAGCAATATAAAATCTTTAATAGAGGTGCAAATGCTTTTGTTATTGGTGATTATTTAACAACTGCTGGTAAAACACCAAAAGATGATGTTGAAGCATTAGAAGCGCAAGGTTTTAAAATAGCTAAGCATGTTGTTAAAATGGCTGACGAGAAATAGGACTGTTTAATGACTGAAGAAATATCAATTATTATTACCATATCTTTAATTATATTTACTTCACCGTTAATTGCTAAGCTTTTAAGACTTCCAACTATTACAGTTGAGATAATGCTAGGTGCAATTGCTGTTTATTTTTCTTTTATAGTAGAACATGCAATCTTGCATTTAGTAGCAGAACTTGGATTTTTATATCTTATGTTTTTAGCAGGACTTGAAGTTGATTTAAAAAAGCTTGTTAATATTTCTCCTTCAATGTTGAAAAAATCCTTGTTGTACAATGTAATCCTTTTTTCCTTATCAACATTGATAGCTGTATACTTTGATTTAAGTAACTTATTTATCGCTGTTCTGCCTTTAATTTCTATTGGTTTACTTGCTACTCTTAAAAAAGAGTATGGTGATGTTGAGTGGATTAGGCTAGCTATTGTTGTTGGACTTATTGGTGAAATAGTTTCTATCTTTGCATTAACTACTGTATCAGCTGTATTAGAGTTTGGAATAAATTATGAGTTTTATAAAACTATGATTTTATTTACTGCTTTCCTTATTTCTATGATATTTATTTATAAATTGTTTCATAATTTAATCTGGTGGTATCCTGAAATAAAAACATATTTAATGCCTGAAAAAGATAATCAAGAACAAGATATTAGAATGTCAATGGCTATTTTCTTCTTAATGATAACAGTTATGATGTATCTGCACCTAGAAGTTGCATTTGGAGCATTTATAGCAGGTACTTTTATTACAACATTCTTTGAAGGTCACAATAAACAATTACCTTCTAAGTTAGAACACTTTGGTTTTGGTTGGCTTGTTCCTATTTTCTTTATTTCTGTAGGTGCATCTTTTGAGATTGAGGCAATATTCCATGATGGTTTATTTGTTAAAGCATTATTAATTACAGCAGCTATGATTATTATTAGATTAATCGCTTCTACACTGTTTATTAAAGATATTGGGTTAAATAAGTTTTATATGTTAGGTTTATCACATTCTATGCCATTGACACTTTTAATTGCTGTAACAACACTTGCATATAATAATCATTCAATTACACAAGAGTATTACTATGCGTTCATTCTAGCTGCTATTTTAGAAGTATTACTTGTTATGATAGCTATTAGAATTTTATCTAACTATATTAATTTGAATGATCGTAATTAATTTATCTTTATATTCAACTTTGTAGTTAGAAGGTGCATCATTTAATTGAATTACAACCCTATAAAAGTTTTCTTTTTTATGGTTACCAACTGCAATTTTTTTGAAATTAGTAGAGTCTAACTCTGCTCTTTTTGTATAAAAATTCTTTTTTGCTTTATAATCAATAATGATTTTATTTTCTTTTTCTATAGTGAACTTTTTAGATACATTATCTTTTGAATGAATAATTAATTTTGAATCATTATATTCAATATTTATAAAAGTTGAGATTTTTTTTGTTTTCATTTCTTCATCAATTATATCAGTTCTTGGTTTTACATAGACAATTTGTTTTGGTTTAACTGCTGTTGTTTTTTTTAACTCTTTTTTAACTATTTGTTTTGTTCTATTTTCTGTTTGGACTTTTGTTTTTTGTATAAGTTTATCAACTTCTTTTTTCGTATAAGTTTTTTCTACTTTTAATGCAGGAGTTAATTTTTTTATAGCTTCTTCAACTTTATTTTTATTTGTATCTTCATTAGATACATTAGACATCTTTTCTTGCATTTCTTTTATGTAGGCTGATTCATTAATTGCATTTTCATCAATTTCATTTTGTTCAATAATTCTTGCAGCTTCTTCTTCATATGCATTTGTTGCTTCAAATGGATTTTCTCTTGCATTTAAATTTAATGTTAAAACTAGTGTTAATGTAAATAAAAATAAAGTTTTCATTCTTCAGGCTCCAGATTTTTTAATTCAAAATATTCTTTTTGTAAATAAGCATTTTCTTCTTGTAATCTTACAATTTCTTTTTCTAAATAAATTTTTTTATACTTTAAAGAGTTATAAACTTCTAAAGAGTTATTTCCAAAAAGAGTATTTGCTACGTGATAAGAAAGAAATATAGTAATTGTAATAGAAGCTATTACAATTGCTATAAATTTCTTGTAACTACGTAAAAAGTTTTTCATAAATAATTTTACTATTTAGTAAAAGGTGTTTTTCCTAAATATTCTGCATATGCAATTTCTGCACCAATTTCAAGTAATCTATTATATTTAGCGATTCTATCACTTCTTGCAGTTGAACCAGTTTTA
This sequence comes from Poseidonibacter antarcticus, assembly GCF_003667345.1. NCBI lineage: Bacteria > Pseudomonadati > Campylobacterota > Epsilonproteobacteria > Campylobacterales > Arcobacteraceae > Poseidonibacter > Poseidonibacter antarcticus. Next base: position 58,773 of record NZ_RCWF01000008.1, on the reverse strand, counting down.
ATTTGACCACAATTTAAAGCAACAGCAAAATCAGCAATAAAAGCATCTTCACTTTCACCTGATCTATGAGACATTACACAATTGTAGTTATTTCTTTGAGCTAATCTAATTGTTAACATAGTTTCAGAAACTGTTCCAATTTGATTTGGTTTAATTAAAATAGAGTTTGCGATATTTTTATTAATACCTTCATTTAAAATTGCAGCATTAGTAACAAATAAATCATCACCAACTAATTGGATTTTATGACCTAATGCTTCTGTTAATACTTTCCAACCATCCCAATCATCTTCACTTAATCCATCTTCAATAGATACAATTGGATATTTTGAACATAAATCAGAGTAATATGATACTAATTCTTCAGCTGTAACTTCTCTATTTTCAGATTTTAATACATATAAACCTTTATCATTAACAAGCTCAGATGCTGCAACATCAAGTGCTAATGCAATTTGTTCACCTGGAACATATCCTGCTTTTTCAATTGCTTTAATAATTACTTGTAATGGTTCTTCATTTGATTTTAAGTTTGGAGCAAATCCACCCTCATCACCAACTGCTGTTGATTCACCCATTTCATCAATAACTTTTTTTAAGTTTTGATAAATTTCACTAACAGCTCTTAGACCTTCATTGAAGTTCTCAAAACCTATAGGCATAATCATATATTCTTGGAAGTCAACAGAGTTGTTAGCATGTTCTCCACCATTAATAATATTAAACATAGGTACAGGCATAGTCATAGCATTTGCTCCACCTAAGTATCTATATAATGGAATGCTTAAAGATGCAGCAGCAGCACGTGCAACTGCCATAGAAACACCTAGAACAGCATTTGCCCCAAGTTTTGCATAGTTAGAAGTTCCGTCTATATCTTTCATTGTAGCATCAACTTCTGCTTGATTATATGGACTTAATCCTAATAATTCATCGGCAATAAGTGTATTAACATTTTCAACTGCTTTTAGAACACCTTTACCTAAAAATCTATGATCACCATCTCTTAATTCTAAAGCTTCTCTTTTCCCTGTACTTGCGCCACTTGGTACTATTGCACTTTGTTTTGTTCCATCACTTAATATAACAGTAGCTCTTACTGTTGGGTTTCCTCTTGAATCTAATACTTCGTCTGCGTATACATTGTCAATAAATACCACGTAGTTCTCCTATTCTTGTAATTTAATAGATTATATCAAAAAATTGATTTTTGTTTGCTTTGTTAAAGATAATTATTAGCTAGTTATTAATGTTGTGTAAGGATAAGAATCAAAGAGAATTTTCTCTTTGATTTAATTTTTTTATATTTAGTCTTCTTCTTTAGGTTCTTTTATTTCACCCTCAAGTATTTCATCATTTACACCCATCGCAGCTAAGATTTTATTCTCAATTTCTTTTGCAATTTCTGGATTATCTCTTAAAAATACTTTAGAGTTTTCTTTCCCTTGACCAATTTTAGCATCACCATAAGAGAACCAAGCTCCTGCTTTATCAACGATATCAAGTTTTACACCATAATCAACAAGCTCACCCATTTTTGAAATACCTTCACCAAACATAATATCAAATTCTGCAAGTTTAAATGGAGCTGCAACTTTGTTTTTTACAACTTTTACTTTTACTCTATTTCCAATTGAATTATCACCTTGTTTTAGTGTTGCAATTCTTCTAATATCAAGTCTAACTGATGAGTAGAATTTAAGTGCATTTCCACCTGTAGTAGTTTCAGGACTTCCATACCCTGTCATACCAATTTTCATTCTAATTTGGTTAATAAAGATTACAGTACATTGCATTTTATTTAATAAACCAGTGATTTTTCTTAATGCTTTAGACATAAGTCTTGCTTGAACACCAACTTGTTGATCATCCATATCTCCATCAATTTCAACTTTTGGAGTAAGTGCTGCAACTGAATCAATTACAACTAAATCAACAGCACCAGATCGAATAACAGTTTCTAAAATTTCTAAAGCTTGCTCACCATAATCAGGTTGAGAAACAAGCAAGTTATCAATATCAACACCAAGATTTCTAGCATACATAGTATCAAGAGCATGTTCTGCATCAATAAATGCACAAACACCACCAGCTTTTTGACACTCTGCAATTGCATGTAATGTTAGAGTTGTCTTCCCCGATGACTCAGGACCATAAACTTCAATAACTCTACCTTGTGGAAGACCACCAACACCTAATGCTAAATCCAATCCTAATGAACCAGTTGAAATAGCTTCTGTTGGAACTACTTCTTTATCTCCTAATCTTATAAGAGTACCTTTTCCAAATGCTTTGTCTATTTGTTTTATTGCTAAGTCTAGTGATTTTTTTTGATTGTCATCCATATTATTTCCTAATGTTTGTTTCTAAATATTTTATTATGTAAGAATTTTAGCAGATTTTTTTGAAACTATCTAATTTTATTACAAATTGTAAGATTTTTAATTTAAATATTTTTAATCTTTCTTATCTTTTGATATCTTTTCTACTATTTCTATAGTTTTTATATGTGAATTCACTCTTTTTTTCATTGTAAATGCTTTTACATGTTTTGCAAGAATTTTTGTATATTTTTTGTAATTTCTTGAATTTATTTCAAAGCTTGCAAGTTTTTTTTGTATTTTAATAATATCTTCCGGGATTGGGTTGTTTTCCATGTTAATACCTATGTTATTAAATTGCATAAATTATTACATATTAAGTCTTATAAAGATATATATTAATTATTTATTAGGTATTATATATAAATAAACAAATCTTTATTTTAGATTAAAAAGGCTTTTGATGTTTGATAATAAAAATATATTGATTACTGGAGGTACTGGTAGTTTTGGTAAAAAATATACGAAAATATTACTAGAAAAATATAAACCTAACAAAATCATTATTTATTCACGTGATGAACTAAAACAATATGAAATGGCCCAAGATTATGATCAAAAATGTATGAGATATTTTATTGGTGATGTAAGAGATGGTAAAAGACTTGATGACGCAATGCAAGGTGTTGATTTTGTAATCCATGCAGCAGCCTTAAAGCATGTACCTATTGCAGAATATAATCCAATGGAATGTATAAAAACAAATATTGATGGTGCTCAAAATGTAATAAATGCTGCATTAAAAAATAATGTTGAAAAAGTAATTGCTCTTTCAACTGATAAGGCATCTGCACCTATTAACCTTTATGGTGCTACAAAATTAGCATCAGATAAACTTTTTGTAGCTGCGAATAATATTGTTGGGGAAAGAAAAACAAGATTTGCAGTTGTAAGATATGGAAATGTTGTAGGTTCAAGGGGTTCTGTTGTACCATTTTTCCAAAAGCTTATTAATAATGGTGCAAAAGAATTACCAATAACTAATATTGATATGACAAGATTTTTAATAACTTTAGAAGATGGTGTAAAATTTGTTTTAAATAATTTCGAGAGAATGCATGGTGGAGAGATATTTGTTCCAAAAATTCCATCAATGAAAATGACTGAATTAGCAACATCTCTTGCTCCAAAATTACCTCATAAAATTATAGGTATTAGGCCAGGTGAAAAAATGCATGAAGTTATGATAACTGCAAGTGATAATGTAATAGAATTTGATAATTATTATGTAATTACTCCAACTATACAGTTTGCACAAAAAGTAGATTTCACTATTAATGCGCTTAATAAAAAAGGAAAAGATATAGGAATAGGTTTTGAGTATGATTCTTTAAATAATGAAGATTACCTTACTAATGAACAATTTTTAGAGATGTTAGAAAGATCATAAGATGAAATTTATACCTTATGGTAAGCAGTGCATCCAAGAAGATGATATAGATATAGTTATAGAGACTCTAAAGTCAGATTTTTTGACTACTGGTCCAAAAGTAAAAGAGTTTGAAAATGCTATAAGCACTTATTGTGGAGCAAAATATGTAGTAGCCGTTTCAAATGGAACAGCAGCACTACATCTAGCTTCTTTAGTTTTACTAAAAAAAGATGATAAGGTTTTAACAACTCCTAACTCTTTTTTAGCTACTTCAAATAGTATACTTTATGTTCAAGCAAAACCTATTTTTGTTGATATTTCTAGTGATGGGAATATTGACTTAGATATATGTGAAGAAGAACTAAAAAAAGATAAAAGTATAAAAGCAATTTATGCAGTTTCTTTTAGTGGTCGTATGTTAAATCAAGATAAATTGAAGTATTTAAAAAAGACTTATAATATAACAATATTAGAAGATAATGCTCACTCAATTGGTGCTGCTTATAATGGTATAAAATCAGGTTCTTGTACTAATAGTGATTGTGGAATATTCTCTTTTCATCCTGTAAAACACTTAACAACAGGTGAGGGTGGAGCAATTAGTACAAATTCTAAAGAAATCTATGAAAAACTATTACAACTTCGAACTCATGGAATGATAAAAACAAAAGATATGAAACCATGGGAATATGAAATGAGAGATTTAGGTTTTAATTATCGTATTACAGATATTCAATGTGCTTTAGGTTTAACACAATTAAATAAACAAGTTGATTTTCTACAAAGAAGATATGAAATAGCAAAAACTTATGATAAAGCTTTTAAAAATTCAATAGTAAAACCACTTTATACTTTTGATGGGAAGTCTTCATATCATCTTTATGTAGTTCAAGTTGATTTTACAAAACTATCTATCTCAAAAGTAGATTTGTTTAATCAACTAAGAGAAAAAAATATAGGAATACAACTTCACTATATGCCTATAAATAAACAACCATATTATAAATCTTTAGCATATGGAAATGAGATTACACCTGTTATGGATAAATATTATGAAGAGTGTTTTTCTCTTCCTATGTATCCATTATTAAGTAGCGAAGAACAAGAATATGTGATTAAAACATTATTTGAGGTTTTAAAATAATTATGAGAAAAAATACAGTAGCAATTATTCCAGCAAGAGGTGGAAGTAAAAGAATTCCAAAGAAAAATATAAAAGAGTTTTTTGGAAAACCACTTATTGCTTATAGTATTGAAACTGCATTAAAATCAAATTTATTTGAAAAAGTAGTAGTAAGTACTGATGATGAAGAAATTGCTAAAATATCTAAACAGTATGGAGCTGAAGTTCCCTTTTTAAGACCTCCTGAGCTTAGTGATGATTTTACAGGTACTGTTGATGTTGTTAATCATACTGTTGAGTATCTAGAATCACAAGGGGAAAGTTATGAATATATTTGTACTATTTATGCAACAGCACCTTTTCTAAAAAAAGAGTATTTAATACAAGGGTATGATAATCTAAAATCAAGTGATGTTATAAATGCTTTTAGTTCTACAACTATGCCTTTCCCAATTCAAAGAACTTTTAAACTTAATAATGAGGGACGATGCGAAATGTTTGCACCAGAACATTATATGAGCAGAAGTCAAGACTTAGAAGAAGCGTATCAAGATGCTGGACAATTTTATTTTACAAATAGAACAAGGCAAAAAGAATCAAAAAATAATATAGTATTTAGCGATATAAGTATTCCTGTTATTTTACCTAGGTATTTAGTTCAAGATATAGATACTTTAGAAGATTGGAAAAGAGCTGAGTTTATGTATCAGGCTTTAAAACAAAGTGGTGAAATTTGATGAATATTCTTTTTCGTGCAGATTCCTCTTCAAACATTGGTACAGGACATATTATGCGTGATTTAGTTCTTGCTCAAAAGTATGCAAAAAAAGGTGACCATATTATATTTGCTACACAAGAACTAAAAGGTAATATCAATCATAAAATCTTAGAAGCAAATTATGATCTAACAATATTAAAAAGTAATAATATCAAAGAAATTGATAAACTAATCAAAGATTTTAAAATAGATATGATTGTTATTGATCATTATGGTATTGATTATAAATATGAAAAGAAATTAAAAATTAATCATTCAAATTTAAGAATTTTATCATTTGATGATACTTATGAAAAGCACTATTGTGATATCTTACTTAATCATAATATAAGTGCGAATAAAAAGAAATATAAAGATTTAGTTCCAAAAGAGTGTGAACTTCGATGTGGAAGTAAATATACACTTTTAAGAGATGAGTTTATAAAAGAAAAGAAGAGATTAAAAAATAAAAAACAATTATCATCTCTAAAATCTAAACTGACAACAGGAAATATCTTTGGGTGCTCAATTTTTATCGCAATGGGTGGAACAGATCATAGTAATATAAATATCAAAATATTAAAAGTACTAAAAAAGTTTACCAACTTAGAAGTAAATCTAGTAACAACAATAGCAAACGAACATCTAAAAGAACTCAAAAAATACTGTAAAAATAAACCATGGATAAAGTTACATATAAACTCAAATAAAATAGCAAAACTTATGAATAAAAGTAATTTTGCCATAGTGACACCAAGTGTAACTGTAAATGAAGTGTATTTTATGAAACTTCCTTTTATAGCTATTAAAACAGCGGATAATCAAGTAGATATGTATGAGTATTTGAGAAAGAAAAAGTATTTGGTTTTGAAAGAATTTAATACAAAAAAATTAGAAAAAAAGATTATACTAATATGCAAAATATAATCATCACAACAATAAAAGAATGGAATATTGAGAATTATTTTAAAATAAAAGAACAATATAAAGAAGAATTTAATTTTCATTTAATTACTAATAAGGAAGAATTAACTTTAGAAACAGTTCACACTCTAGAGCCTAAATATATTTTTTTCCCACATTGGTCATGGGTAATTCCCAAAAAGATTTACGATAATTTTAACTGTGTTGTATTTCATATGACAGATTTACCCTATGGAAGAGGAGGAAGTCCTTTCCAAAACTTGATTATGAATGAAGTGTACGATACAAAAATATCCGCACTTAAAGTTGAAGATGGTCTTGATACTGGAGATATTTATCTCAAAGAAGATTGTAATATCAGTATAGGAAGTGCCCAAGAGAATTTTATCAAAATTTCTAAAATAGTATTTGAAAAGATGATACCTTCTTTTTTAGAAAATGACTTAAAACCTCAAAAACAAAGTGGAAAAATTACACAATTTAAAAGAAGAAAACCTGAAGATAGTAATATCCTAAAATTAGAGAATAAAAGTATAAGTAAACTCTATGATTTTATTCGTATGCTAGATGCAGAAGGTTATCCTAAAGCATATATGGAGCTAGAAAATATTAAAATAGAGTTTAGCCAAGTTCATCAAAAAGATAAAAAGTTAACAGGAAGATTTGAGATGATTGAAAATGAATAAAAAAATATTGATAGTTGCAGCTCATCCAGATGATGAAGTCTTAGGATGTTTTGGAACAGTTGCACGACTTATAAAAGAAGGATATGAAGCATACACTCTTATTTTAGGTGAAGGCAAAACAAGTAGAGATGAACATCGTATTATAGAGAATAAAAAAGATGAAATAGAAATATTAAATACTGAGATACAAAATGCAAATGATGCCATCGGTATTAAAAAAGTTTTTGTGGAGTCTTTTGCTGACAATAGATTTGATAGTGTTGATTTACTTGATATTATAAAAGTTATTTCAAAAGTAAAAGATGAAGTGAAACCAGATATCATCTTTACACATTATGAACATGATTTAAACATAGACCATCAAATAACTTACAAAGCAGTTGTAACAGCAACGAGACCTATGAGCGAAGAGTGTGTAAAAGAGATATATAGTTTTGAAGTATTGTCATCAACAGAATGGAACTATCCATTGTCTTTTTCGCCTGATGTATTTTTTGACATCAGTGATACTATAGAGTTAAAACTAAAATCGATGGAAAAGTATACTTCAGAACTATGTCAGTATCCACATCCACGAAGTTTAGAGGGTATTGAACTCAATGCTAAATATCAAGGGATGCGTGTAGGAAAGAAACATGTTGAAGCCTTTAAAAGTGTGCGAGTTATAAAATGAATTTGATTTTTAAAAACTTTACTGAATTAAACTATGAAGAACAAATTGCTATTTTAGATATAAGAAATAGTGACCATGTTAGATTGAACATGAAATCATCTGAAATCATTGGAATAGAAGATCATATACAATGGATAGAAAAATTGCGTTTGGATAAGCATAATATTTATTATTCAGTTTTCTACAATGAAGAGATTGTTGGTGCAATATATATCACAGCTATTAACTCTGAAAAAAAGAAATCAACTTGGGGATTATATTTTAAAGAGAAAACCAATCCTTTTATCTCTTCTATCTCGACATATCTTTTGATAGATAAAGTTTTTAATTTTTATCACTTAAATATCTTAAATTTAGAAGTTAATAAAAAGAATAATGCTGCTTATCAATTTGATCTGAGTTTTGGATTTGAAGTGATAGATGAAACAAAAGAAGATCACGAACAATACTATTTAATGAGTATTTCAAAAGAGAAATGGAATAAATATTCCAATACTTCTATGATGAAATTATTAAATAATAAAATAAAAAAGATCAATTATAAATTTATATAAGGTAAAATAATGAAAGAACAAATAAAAGAAACATATATGGAAGTATTAGAATTAACTGATTCAAAACTTTTAGTACCAAAGCTCACTGATGAAGTAGTGTTATTAGAAAGTGGATTGGATTCATTAGGCTTTGCTATTTTAGTGGCTACATTAGAGGAAAAGCTAGATTTTGATCCCTTTACAATGATGGATGAACCAATCTATCCATCAACTTTTGGAGAGTTTGTAGCTATCTATAAACAAATGAATCCAAATAAGTAAAAATATGAATAGTATTTTAGATTATATTGCTGATATTCCATCCTCCAGAGTAGCTTTTGTTACAAAGGATGATAGCTTTACATACAAAGATATTTTTGATTTATACATTTCAAATAAAGAAATTATAGATACATTATCAAATAGTTGTGTAGTTGTAAATGCAAGAGATCGTTATGAATTTTCTAAATTACTGTCAATTCTAGATGGAAAAGTCAAAAGAATTGTTTTTTTACCAGAAGATATTGAAACAAGTTTAATAGAAAGATATTATACAGAATCAAAAGCAACCTATGAAGTTTTTTTAGAAAACAATATATTAAAACTAAATGAGATAGATAAAAATAATATTTTAGAAAATATTTATGAAACACAATGGGTAGTCCCAACATCAGGAACTACAAATAATCCTAAGCTAATATCACATACTTTTGAAAGTCTTACAAAAACTTCAAAAAAGAATATTGAGCTAGGTTCAAAATATATTTGGGGATTAACTTTTGATATCTATAGATTTTCAGGTATTCAAGTATTTTTACAAGCATTATCAGGTGGTTCTAGTATCATTATTCCAGAATCAAATTACTCTATGAAAGAAACAATAGAACTATTTGTACAAAATAAATCTAATATCATTTCAGCAACTCCATCTTTTTGGAGAAAAGTACTTATGACAAAAGAATCAGATAATCTAAGTCTAAAAAGAGCAACTCTTGGTGGAGAAATCTCTGATCAAAGTATTTTGACAGCATTAAAAAATAAATTTAGAGATGTTAAACTGACTCATATTTATGCTTCAACAGAAGTTGGTGTTGGGTTCGCTGTTACAGATGAAAAAGCTGGTTTTCCACTTGAATATATAGAAAATGGAATTGGAGATATAAAGCTTAAAGTAGATAATAATTCATTGCTTTGGATTAATCCAGGTACAAAAATACAAAACTATATTGCAAAAGAATCTATGTATTCAGATGATGGATTTATCAATACAGGGGATTTAGTAAAGATAGAAAATAACCGTGTTTATTTTTCAGGAAGAGAATCAGGTAGTATCAATGTTGGTGGAAATAAAGTACAACCAGAAGAAATAGAAGCAACACTATTAAACTCAAACCTTGTACAAACAACTTATGTGTATGCCAAGAATAATCCAATGATGGGTTCACTAGTTTGTGCTGATGTGATACCAAAGGATTCAGAGATCGATAAGACTGTACTCAAAAAACAAATTTTAGAATATTGTAGAAAAAATTTGGAAAATTTCAAAATACCAGTACTGTTAAAAATAGTAAATGATATTGAAATAACACAAAGTGGAAAAATAAAAAGGAAATAAATATGGATTTAATTGTAGTAACTGGTTCATCAAAAGGTTTAGGACTAGCTGTTTGTAAAAGACTTTTAAATGAAGATTATAAAATAGTAGGAATAGCAAGAACTAAAAGTGATGAATTTAAAGAACTAGAAGAAAAATATAGTGATAAACTATTTTATATTGAATATGATTTTAATAATACAAAAGATATTCACATGTTAGTAAAATCTATCACAAAAAAACATGGAAATATTTATGGACTGATAAATAACGCAGCTTTAGGTCACGATGGAGTTTTAGGAACGATGCATGAAACCCAAATATCAGAACTAATCAGAGTCAACATAGAAGCTCCAATTCTTTTGACAAAATATGTAAGTCGTTCTATGCTTATGAAATTAAGAGGAAGAGTGATAAATATAGGCTCAATTATAGGAAGTACAGGTTTTAATGGTCTATCAGTATATGGAGCTACTAAAGCTTCGATGCAAGGATTTACAAAATCTTTAGCAAGAGAGCTAGGAAAAGCAAAAATAACAGTAAATACAATAGCCCCTGGATATATGCAAACAGCAATGACATCAGGTCTTCAAGGTGATAAGCTGGAAAGCATTAAAAGAAGAAGTGCTTTAGGTCATCTTGCAAATGTTAATGATGTATCAGGAACAGTTAAATATTTACTTTCTAATGATGCTCAAAATATCACAGGTACAACTATTACAGTTGATGCAGGAAGTACAGCTTAAAATGTACATTGGAGAAAAATAATGAAAATAGGTAAATTTGATTTAGAAAAAGATGGAACATATATCATCGCAGAACTCAGTGCAAATCATAATGGTAGTTTGCAAAATGCACTAGATACTATAAAAGCTGCTAAAGAAGTGGGTGCAGACTGTATCAAGCTACAGACATATACAGCAGATACGATTACACTTGATTGTAAAAAAGATGATTTTTTAATTACTCAAGGGACACTTTGGGATGGGAAATATCTTTATGATTTATACAAAGAAGCATATACACCTTGGGAATGGCATAAAGAGTTATTTGCTTATGCAAGAAGTATCGATATAGATATATTTTCTAGCCCTTTTGATAAAACAGCTGTTGATTTTCTAGAGCAGTTTAATCCATCTGCTTATAAGATAGCTTCATTTGAGATCACGGACTATGAGCTCATACGATACACCGCATCTAAAATGGAGCCTATCATCATCTCTACAGGAATAGCAACTATAGATGAGATACAAGATGCTGTCGATATATGTAGAAGTGTAGGAAATGATGATATCGTTCTTTTAAAGTGCACTAGCTCCTATCCAGCTCCACTTGAAGAAGCAAACTTAGCAACGATACCAAATCTTGCTCAAACTTTTGGAGTGATCAGTGGATTTTCAGATCATACTTTAGGAAGCACAGCACCTATAGCTGCAGTTACACTGGGTGCAAAAGTGATAGAAAAGCATTTTATCTTAGATAAATCTATAGGTGGACCTGATGCTGACTTTTCTATGGATAAGGAAGAGTTTAGTCAGATGATAAAAGCTATAAGAGATGTGGAGAAACTTATAGGTAAAGTTGATTATTCTATGAATGAAAAAAAGAAAAAAAGTAGGCAGTTTTCTAGATCTCTTTATATTGCAAAAGATATAAAAAAAGGTGAAGTGTTTACAGAAGAAAATGTAAGAAGCGTACGGCCTGGGTATGGAATGCATCCTAAGTATTTTGATGATATTTTGGGAACAGTAGCCAAAAAAGATTTTGAATTTGGCGAGAGACTTTAGACTTCAAACAGTCTATTTCATCTACACTTTCTGCTTTATAGATAATAATGTCAAGCATTTCAATTATTATCTATAATAAACTAATATTAAGAAAAGTATAATATAATTATTATTACTATTCTAAAGGAATCAAATGAAAAAAAATTACCCACTTTTAAATCTCATGTTAGAAGATATGAACAAACAAAATGAACTTTATAAACCAACAACATTTTGGGAGTATGGGTCAAGTTTGATTATCGATGAATTAGAAAAAAATGATATAAAAGATTTTAGAAATTTAACGATCACAAGATCTTTTTTTGTACCAGGATATAGTGCTGTGGAATATTTAGCAAATAGAGCTAAATTCGATGTGACTATAGATGAGTTTGATAAAAATGTTACTGATAAAAGATTTACAACACGATTACAAAGGCTATTTACAGGTGAAACGAGTGCTTTTAATGATTATCGTGTCTTGCAAGCTTCTAATATAGATAAAAAACCATATATAGATGCTGTATCAGAAAGTAATATTGGTAATCCAATAGAACAAGTCACTTTTAAAGGTAGAAATTTTTCGAGATCATTTCTGAACTATTTATTGGGGTTAAGCTTTTTAAAAAAGACTGTGGATACAAGTGATATTAAAACTATTATGGAAATAGGTGGTGGATTTGGTACTTTAGGAGAGATACTTTTAAAAGATAAAAGAAATGATGTATTTTATATAAATGCTGATATTCCCCCTGTAGGCTTTGTGTCTTCTTACTATTTACAAGAAGTTTTTGGAAAAGAAAAAATTGCAAATTACCAAGATACAAAAGATTTGGAAAATTTAGATATAGAAAAACTAAGAAATCAATATGATGCTTTAAATATATGCTCATGGCAAGTACCAAAATTAAAAGGAAAAATTGATTTATTTGTAAACTTTATATCTTTTCAAGAAATGGAACCAGATATAGTTCAAAATTATTGTAAATATATAGATAAATTAGAGCCTAAATATATCCTTTTAAGAAATATTTTAGAAGGGAAAAGAGTTCAAAGTAAAGATTATATGGCTGGAGTAAAAGAACCTATTTTAGGTGATGATTACAATATTTTTTTACCAAATTATGAACTAATAAAAGTAGATAGTGGAATTTTTGGTTTTGTCACTGAAGATGGATTTCATTCGCAATTAAGACTTTACAAACGGGCATAAAAGTTATTGATATCTTAATCATAGGTCAGACAAATTGAGTTATACTAAGTAATCATTATCAATCTATTCATTAGGTTTTAGTTTTGATAGATATAATAGTATAGTAATTAGAATATTAAAAATAAGGTTATTATTTATGTCATATGAACAAGCTCAAAAAGAATTACAGAATTCATTAACAACAACATTTTTAGCTAATCTTGCATTTTTAAGTGAATGCAATAATGAGCTTTATCAAAGAGTAGATGAATTATCAAAAATGATAGGAGAGGGAACTTATAAAGAGAAATATAGGTTAGAATTTATTATAGAAAGTGGTGATTTTGATATATATGATATATCTAATAATAAATATTTATATAATAAAGATCCTAAGAAAATAAATGATGAATTAATAAAAAAAATTGAATTTAATGAAAACAATTCAATTGCAATTCTTTCTAGCTATGCAAATATTAAGAACCCACCTAAAATTGAAAGAAAAAATAGATTTGATTATAATTATATGCAAGAATTATCGAATCTAACAATAAATGATATCTTTGAATATGAAAAGATTCTAAAAGATTCTTTATTAGATAATAAGAAAGAATTAAAAAAGATATCAAAATTTATATTTTTAGGAACCCTTCTTGGGAGACATATACCTAAAATCGCAAAAAAAGTTGATGCGGATCTTTACCTAGTTCTGGAAAAGAACCTTGAAATATTTAGACTTTCTTTATTTACTCTTGACTATAGTGTTCTAGCCGAAAAAGGAGTTGTCTTTTCTATTATGGATAAGGATTTTGATGAAGAGAAAATAAAGAGTTTTTTAGATGAAGGTCATTTAGAAAACTATTTGTTGAAATTTTCAACAACAAATATAAATGTAGAAGAATATATTGATAAAATACTTGCTAATTTATTACTAGCTAAACCAACACAATATGACTACAATAGACGACTATATACCCATATTAATAGAACTACAAAATATTTAGGAGACAAGTATAAAATATTACAATTTGATAGAATTCAAAACAATCTTGATTTTTTTGATAATATTCCTATTCTCTATATAGCTTCAGGTCCATCATTGGATGAAAATATTAACTGGATAAAAGAAAACCAAAATAAATTTTTTATTGTAACTATTGGGTCTTCATATAAAAAACTTCTTCAAAATGACATAAAAATTAATATGGTAACAACATTAGATGAACAATATGTTACTGTTGATGATAAACAATTTGATAATGAATCAGTATCTAAAATGGATAAAAATACTATTATATTAGCCTCAATGATAACAAACAAAAAAATATTGGAAAAATTCAATCAAAAAAATCTTTTCTTATATGAAGTTTTTCACCCATATATTGAGAATAATATCTCATTCTCTGGATTTAGTATAGGTGAGCTTACTTTGAATATATTACAAAAAATGAATGCAAAGGAGATTTATATTATAGGTCTTGATTTAGCATTAAATCAAAAAACTGGAGAAACTCACTCTAAGGGTTCAAACTCCATAATAACAAAACTGAATCTTAATAAAAAACAAAATAGAGATACTTTTAGTGGAAGAGAAAGCTTAATAAAAGTTAAAGGAAATATGAAAGATATCGTTTTCACTACATCTTTATTTTATAATTCTATCAAATCTTTAGATTCTATGACATCTAACCATGACGATGAAATAAAAATATTTAATTTATCATTAAATGGTGCATTTTTTAAAAATACAATTCCTACAAAAATTGAGAATATAAAAATAAATACTTTTAAAGAAATTAATAAAAAAAATAATTTAGTAATAGAATTAGAGAAATATATGACAAATAAACTACCTAGTCATTCAAAGGATATAATAAAAAAAGAAATCAACTATATTAAAGAAAATGTAGTAAAAATAACCTCAGAAATAAAAAATAAGGAATTTAACAATTGTAAATCTTTTATTGAAGACGCCTCTATGATATTAAAATTATTAGCAGAAAATAAGATAAAACTTTTTATTGTAATCCAAGAATATCATAGGATGATTCTCCCTCCAATAATTCACTATTTTAATCATAAAGAAATTAGAAATGAGAAAAAAATACTTAATAAAATAAAAGAAGTATATGTAAAACAAATAGAAAATATAATAAATGATTATATATTATGTTTAGAAAGAATTATAAATTAAATATAAAAAAGGGGAAGTAGAAATACTTCCCCTTTTTATATAGACATTCTCTTTATAATTATATTACTGAAGTAATCTAAGAACGTTTTGTTGAACAGTATTCGCTTGGCTAATTGCATAAGAACCAGCTTGAGAAATAATGTTTTGTTTATTAAAGTTAGCAGATTCTTCTGCATAATCAACATCTCTAATAATAGATTCAGCAGCAGTAACATTAGTAGATTGAGTCATTAAGTTTCTAACCGCAGATTCAACTTGGTTTTGAGTAGACCCAATGTCACCTCTATATCCATTTAGTGTAGTAATAGCATTATCAATACTAGTTTGCATATCACTTGCCATAGTTCTTGTTAAACCAGTACCCGAATATGTTGCAGAAGCTGTAAGTGTTGTTCCTGATGCACCATAAGTTGCAGAAGCTGTCATAACTCTTGCTTCTAAGTCAGCTAATGTTGTTAAACCAAATCCACTTGTATTTGCTTTGATTGCAGTATTTGTGATTTCATCACTAGCTTTTTCTCCTACTTGGAATGTTAATCCATCAGAAGATGCTGTATCACTTGAACCAGCTTGTAATAAAACAGTACCATTATAATTAGTTTGTTCTGCAATATTATCTAATTGTTCTAATAATTTAGTAATATCTTTTCTAATAGATTCTCTACCATCATCAGAAGTAGTATCAGTATTAGCTTGAATTAATTTAGCTTTAACAGTATCAAGAATATTTGATTGTTCAGCCATAGATTTATCAGCAATTTGTAATAAAGTTACAGCAGAATTACCGTTTGCAACACCTTGATCAATTGAAGTAGCTTGAGTTCTAAGTTTATCAGCAATAGCTAAACCAGAAGCATCATCAGAAGCTTTATTGATTTTAAGACCAGTAGATAATTTTTCTAATGAACTTGTAATGTTGTTTCCAGTATTAGTTGCTGCTTCTTGAGCAGTTAAAGATGAAACGTTAGTATTAATAATCATAATTAAATCCTTTTTGTTATGACGACATTGTGATATAAAATCACCTCAAAAAACCTTCTTGTTTTACCAAGCATAGAAGAAAAATAAGTTTTTCTTCTTCGGAATCAATCGATACCTAATTTGTATATAAAGAATTATGACACACCAATTCTTAAATTTAGATTAAAATAATATTGTTTTTATTTAACCTTTCTTAAAATCACACCTGTTTCAATATGATGAGTATAAGCAAATTGATCAAAAAGTGCAAAGTTTTCTATTTTATGAGTTTTTGTTAATTCTTCTAGATCTCTATGTAAAGTTTCAGGATTACATGAAACATATATTATTTGATCAAAATCTTTTACTAATGCTCTTGTAGTATCATCAAGTCCTGCTCTTGGAGGATCTACAAATATAGAATCAAAATTATAATCTTTTAGATTAATATCTTTAAGTCTTGAAAATACTCTTTTTTCTTCTAAAGCTTGCACAAACTCTTCTGCACTCATTCTAATAAAGTCTATTTTTGTATTGTTATTTAGTTCGCAGTTTACTTTTGCTGATTTAATTGATGTTTTTGATATTTCTGTTGCTAAAACTTTTCTAAATTTACTTGATAATGGAATAGTGAAATTTCCACCACCACAGTATAACTCGCAAAGGTCTTTGTTTGAGTTTTTGATATTATCTAAAACCCATTGAATCATTCCTATATTTACTTTTGTATTTGGTTGTGTAAATCCACCTTCTATATATCTAAAGTTATAAGAAGTATTATTTATAAGCAGTTTTTCATCTATGTAATCATTTTCTAAAACAACTTTTTGTTTTCTTGATCGACCAATTATTTTGATATTGAATTTTTTTGATAATTCTAGTGCTAAAATATTCCAATCAACTTCTAGTTTTTTATGATAGATAAGAGTTACTAGCATATCTTTTGTACTAGAGTTTAAAAACTCAATTGCAAATAGTTTAAAGCTAAGTGTTTTATTTTTTTGTATTTCTTCTAATAGTTTTGGCATTAGTTCTTGTATTTGTGAACTTACTATTTGACAGGAATTGATTTCTAATACATTTTTATCTACACTTGTCATTGCATAAGATAGGGTTGCTCTATCTTCTTCATCAAAGTTTTTCCATATTTTAAATTCAGCTCTATTTCTGAAATTTTGTTCATCACTTTTTACAATATCAAGATTGATATTTGAAAAATCACTAAAGTTTGAGAACCGTTCCTTTTCTCTTTGTATTTTAAAATCTAACTGTCCATCATAACCAAGATCATGTATTGTACATGAGCCACATTTGCCAAAATATTCGCAATTCATCAACTATCCTCTATTATTTAATACGATATTATATTCAATTGATTATAATACACACATGAAAGAAAATTGGCAAGAACAACTACACAGCTTATTAAACTGTGATTTAAAAGAATTATATCCATTAGCTAGAAGTTTAAACAGAAAGCTAGAGTTTTATGTAGGACCTACAAATTCAGGTAAAACATATAATGCAATGCAAAAATTAAAAGTTGCAAACTCAGGACTTTATCTAGCTCCCTTACGGCTTTTAGCCCTAGAAGGTTATGAAGATTTAAAAAAAGAAAATATTGATGCTTCACTAATAACAGGTGAAGAACAAATGTTAAATGATGATGCAGCACATGTATGTTCAACAATTGAAATGATTGATTATGATTTAGATGTTGATGTATGTGTTATTGATGAAGTTCAAATGCTAGCAGATATTGATAGAGGTTGGGCATGGGTTAATGCAATTATTGGCTGTCCTGCTAAAAAAGTGATAATGACAGGAAGTGTAAATGCACTTGAAGCTATTAAAAAGATTGCAGCTTATTTGGAGGAAGAACTTGAAGTTGTAAGACATAAAAGAAAAACTGAATTAAAAGTTTTAGAAAAATATACATCTTTAGATAATCTTAGTGATGGGACTGCACTTATAGCTTTTTCACGAGCTGATGTTTTAAAACTAAGACACAAATTAAAAAAGAACTATACAGTTTCTGTAATATATGGAAACCTTTCACCAGAAGTACGACGAGATGAAGCTAGAAAATTTAGAGAAAAACAAAGTCAAATCCTAATAGCAACAGATGCAATTGCAATGGGTTTAAATCTTCCTATTCAAACAATACTTTTTACAACAGATACAAAGTTCGATGGTATTTCTAGAAGAAAAATAAATGTAAATGAAATAGTTCAAATTGCAGGTCGTGCAGGGAGATATGGACATTTTGAAGCTGGTTACTTAGGTGCCACAAGAAGAGATATTTTAAAACATATTAGTGAAGAATATACGCAACCCATAAAAACTATAAAACCACCATTTAGAGTTAAGATAAATGCTTCACAACTTGAATCTTTAGCTTCTCATATTAAAACAAATTCATTAACAAAAGTACTAAAATACTTTGCTGATAATATGCATTTTAGCGGACCTTTTGTCGCTGCAAATATTTCATCAATGATAACTGCTTCAAAAATAGTAGATACAAGATTTAATCTAAAACTTGAAGATAAATATCTTTTAGCGCAAGCTCCTGTTACAACAAAATCACCTATTATTCTTCAAGCTTATGAAGCATATATAGCAGCTGTTGTAAAACAAAAAGTTTGTAGATATAAACCTTCAATCACACTTCCAAAAAAAGCAATTACTCAAAAAGATTTACTTTTAGTTGAAGATGAAGTAAAAAAGATATCTTTATATCTTTGGTTGTCTTATAAACTTCCAGAAATTTTCCCTGATTTTGATAAAGCTTATGGATTAAGAAATACTTTTAATTCTTTTATTGAAAATTCATTAAAAGGTAAAATTATTCAAATAGATACTCCAAGACGTGGTGATTTTAAAAGAAGAGATAACAAAGATCATAAAGACCATCAAAGAAGAGATAGCGAACGTCCAAGAAGAAATAATGATAAGAATAAAGATAATGAAAAAGAGTTCTCAAAGGATTTAAGACCAAGACGTGCAAGAAGTGAATTTAAGCCACGAAGAAGGAAACGAGATTAAAAGATGTAAAATATTTTAATAAAAGATTTGTTAAAATGAAATAATATAAAATAAAAAATTATAATAAAGGGAACTATTTATGTTTAGATTTTTCAAAAATAGTACCAATGAATCATTTCAAAAAGAACTATTTAGTGAGAATATAGATATAAATAAAATTCAAGAAGATATTGATAATGGTATAGATATTAATAGTCTTGATGAAAATGGTAAAACTATTTTATTCTCTCTTTGTGCAAAAAAGAAACTTGAAGCTATTAAAATATTAATTAAAAATGGTATAGATTTAAGTATTGAAAATCAATATGGGAAAACTGTATTAGGAGAAGCTGTAAGTCATGGTGACGGAGTTATCATAAGACTACTTTTAGAAAATGGCTTTGATATCAATCATAAAAATTCGAGTAAAAGAACTATACTTCAAGATGTAGCACTTGAAGGTAATTATAAAGTATTCCAAATTTTAATGTCTTATCATCCAAATTATGATGATCTAGATAGTTATGGTAGGACTGTATTATTTGACGCAGTAGAAGGTGGAAACGTTAATATTGTAAAAGAATTAGTAAATCATATGGAAAATATTAATGTAGTTGATGAAAATAATGAAACACCACTTTTTAAAGCTGTATTAAAAGAAAATACTAAAATTGCAGAAACTCTAATTCTTTTTGGAATGAATTTAGATAGTTTAGATAATTATAAAAGAAATGTTTTATTTAATACGATTTTACAGGGTAATAAAAATATTGATATATTAAAACTTATGATTAAAAAAGGTATTAATATTAATCAAATTGATATTAATGGCGATAATATTATAGATGAAATATTATATATCTTAGACTTACAAAGACAAACTGTAAAAGAACTTCTTCAACTTGAGGGGAATTATTCTCTTATTAAAAAAGATATGAGTTATTTAGAATTGACAAAAATAATTATCGAGAATGGTTTAGATATTAATAAAATAGATAAAGATGGTTTACCTATTTTAGCTAAGGAAGTAGAAAAAAAGAACTACGAGAATATAGTATTTTTAATCAATTGCGGAGCTGATATAAATACAAAAAATATAAATGGGAAAAGTATACTTTTTAATGAAGTAATAAAAGGTAATTCTAATTATAAAATGATTAATTTTTTAGTCAAAAATGGTGCGGATATTGAATTAAGAGATAGCGAAGAAAAAACAATTATTGATGATCTAGCAGAAATTATATTAATTCAAAAAGGTTTCAAAAAAGAAGACTTAGAAAAATATCCAGATATTAATGAAGAAGATTATAACTTACTTTTTAAAAAAATGTTAACTTTTAGACCAGATTTAACTAAAAGAAGATCTAATGGTAGAAATATTTTATTTGATGTAATTATATATAATGACTTTGACATAATTAGACTATTATTTAACTATGGACTTGATCCAAATATTATAGATAAAGATGGAAATACTCCTTTATCAGTTTTAATAGATAATGGTTTAAAACTTAAAGATTTAAAGCAAAGAGAATTATTTTTAGAACGTTTAGTTTTTTTATTAAAATTTAGAGTAAATGTTGATATTCAAGATATAAATGGATATACAGTTTTTCATAAAACAGTAATTGCTAATGACTTAGCTGTTGTCGAAAAATTACTTACAAAAAAAGCGGATTTAAGTTTAAAAGATAATCAAGGAAGAACAGCATTACATCATACACAATGGAATGGAAATTATAAAATAGCAAGATGGTTAATAGCTGCAGGTGCTGATATTAATCAAGCAGATAATTCAGGGTTTACGCTTTTAAATTATGCTGCTATTTTAGGTCACATAGAATTAGTTGTTACACTTATTAAATCTGGTGTGCTTATGTATAATAAAAATAAAAAGAATAAAAAAGTTGCAAAATTTTTAAAAACAAAAGAGAAAAATTTAGATAAATTATTAATAAATGATATTGTTGATAATAAAATGCAAAAAGCATTAGAAGAAGTAATAGAAAATACAAAAAAAGAAATTAATGAAGCAATTAAAGGGTAATAATGAATAAAAAATCTATAATTATATTAGCAGCAGGTGCAGGTACAAGAATGAAATCAACAACTCCAAAGGTTTTACATAAAATCTCTGGTAAAGAAATGTTGTATTATTCAATAAAAGAAGCATTAAAATTAAGTGATGATATTACAGTTGTATTATTTCATCAATCAGCTCGTGTACAAGCTCAAATGGAAAAATATTTTAAAAATATAAATTATGTTATTCAAGATCATGAAAACTATCCAGGAACTGGTGGTGCTGTTATGGGAATTACTCCAAAGTACGAAGAAGTTTTAGTTTTAAATGGAGATATGCCTTTAATTCAAGCTAATGAACTTAAAAAGTTTGATATAGAAGCAACTATTGTAATGTCAGTATTAGAGCTTGAAAGTGCTGATGGCTATGGAAGAGTTATTGTAGAAAATGGAAGTGTTAAAAAGATAGTTGAACAAAAAGATGCAAATGAAAGTGAATTAGCAGTTACAACTGCAAATGCAGGTATTTATCAGTTTAATACAAAGTTTTTATTAGATAACCTTCCAAAACTTTCAAATGATAATGCTCAAAAAGAATATTATATTACAGATTTAATTGAAATGGCAATTATTCAAGGAAAAGTATTAAAACCACTTGCAGTAAATGTTGAAAACTTCAAAGGTGTAAATTCAAAAGTAGAACTTGCAGATGCAGAAGTGATTCACCAAAATAGAATTAAAAATGAGTTTTTAAAACAGGGTGTGATTATGAGATTACCTGATACTATTTATATAGAAGAGGGTGTAGAAATACAGGGTGAATCAATACTTGAAAATGGTGTAACACTACTTGGGAATTCAAAAATTATAAACTCACATATTAAAACAAACTCTATTGTTGAAGATTCAACTATAAAAGATTCTGATATTGGACCAATGGCAAGAGTTAGACCAGGAAGCCAATTAAATCAAACACATTTAGGAAACTTTGTAGAAACTAAAAAAGCTATTTTAACTGGTGTTAAAGCAGGACATTTAACATACTTAGGTGATTGTGAAATAGATGAAGGTACAAATATTGGTTGTGGAACAATTACTTGTAATTATGATGGTATAAATAAGTTTAAAACAATTATAGGTAAAAATGTATTTGTAGGTTCTGATACACAATTTATTGCACCTGTAACAATTGAAGATGATACTATGATTGGTGCTGGAAGTACAGTTACTTCTGATGTTAAAAAAGGTGAGTTGTATACTACAAGAGCTAAAAAAAGAGTTGTTGCTGGGTATTATAACAAGCACTTTAAAAAATAAATTAGAATTTAAAAAAGTTAGAAAAGATTTCATATGTTATTAAAAGATAAAAAAATACTTGTAGGGGTTACTGGTTCGATTGCTATATATAAAAGTTTAGAGCTAATTAGATTATATATAAAAGCAGGTGCTAAAGTACGCGTAATTATGACAGAAGGTGCAAAGAAATTTATAGCACCTTTAACTTTTGAAGCAATATCTCAAAGTAAGGTCTTAGATGAAAGTTCTGAAAATTGGGATAAAAATCAAGATTATAATCATATTGATATAGGAAAATGGGCAGATATTTTTGTAATAGCACCTTGTTCTGCGAATACTATTAATAAATTAGCAAATGGACTTGCTGATAATTTATTACTTCAAACAGTACTTGCTTATCCTAGAGTTAAATTAATTGCACCTGCTGCAAATACAATGATGCTAAAAAATTCAATCACTCAAGAAAGTTTAAAAAAACTAAAACTTTGTAATTTTGAAATGATTTCATCTGTTACGAAAGAATTAGTTTGTAAAGATGTAGGTGATGGTGCAATGGCTGAACCTATTGATATTTTTAATAAAACGGCTCAAGAACTTCTAAAAGTTGATTATTGGCTAAATAGAAAAGTAGTGTTAAGTGGTGGTGGAACAGTAGAAAAAATTGATGAGGTTAGATATATTTCAAATTTTTCATCAGGGAAAATGGCTTCATCAATGGCAAAAGCATTATATTTTAAAGGTGCTGATGTTTGTTTAGTTAGTACTAGAGGATATGAAAATTTACCAAAAGATATAGAGATTATTCCTGTTCAAAGTTCAATTGAAATGAAAAATAGTTTAGAAAAAGTAATAAATTCTAATAAAAAAGAAACAACGCAGAAACGACCATTTTTATTTATGATTGCGGCTGTTAGTGATTATATGCCACTTGTTAGTAAAAATGGAAAAATAAAAAAAGATACAATAGGTGATACTTGGAATCTAGAATTAAAACAAAATATTGATATATTAGATTCATTAGATAAAAATGATTTAATTTCTATTGGATTCAAAGCAGAAATGGACAAAAAAATTGCTTTAAATTCTGCAAAATCTATGTTAGAAAAAAAATCATTAGATGGCGTTTGTCTAAATGTCTTGAATGATTCATCAAGTTTTGGTTCAAATAGAAATGATATTGAATTAATATTAAAAGAAGGTTTTTTTAAATTTAAAGGTCCTAAATTAGAGATTTCTTTAGATATTTTAACAACATTAGAAATGGAGTTTAAAAATTATGGATAATAAGGCACCTTCACATATTGCAATAATCATGGATGGAAATGGTAGATGGGCAAAAGAAAGAAATCTAAAAAGAACGGCAGGTCATAGTGCTGGTGCTGATGTTGCCCGAAAAATAACTATGCATTGTAGTAATATTGGAGTTGATTATTTAACACTTTATGCTTTTTCAACTGAAAACTGGCAAAGACCAAGACTAGAAGTAGAGTTTTTAATGAAATTAATAGAAAAATATCTAAAGCAAGAGTTGGCTATATACTTAGAAAATGGAATTAGGTTCAAATCTATTGGTGATGTTTCTAAGTTTTCTAAATCCTTACAAAAAATAATTAGATTGACAGAAGAGAAAACTGCACATGGGAAAAAGCTAACACAAATTCTTGCTTTAAATTATGGTTCAAGAGATGAAATAGTTAGAGCTGTAAGAAAATTAAATGAAAAGAATTTGGAAGTTACAGAAGCAAATATTGAAGCAAATCTTGATACTGTAGGAATTCCTGATGTTGATATACTTATTAGGACAAGTGGAGAAGTAAGACTATCTAATTATCTTTTATGGCAGAATGCTTATTCAGAAATGTTTTTTACTAATACTTATTGGCCAGATTTTACTAAGAATGAATTAGATGACATTATTAGTGATTATAATAATAGAGAGAGAAGATTTGGAGGTATTTAGTTTTATTTTTGGTGCAGTTATTGGCTCTTTTTTAAATGTACTAATATTAAGACTACCTGAACATAAATCTATAGTTACTCCACGAAGTGCATGTCCTTCTTGTAATCATATAATAGCTTGGTATTACAATATACCACTTTTTTCATATATTTTTTTAAAAGGTTCATGTGCATATTGTAAAGAAAAGATTTCTTTACAATATTTTATTGTTGAGCTTTTATCTGCAAGTTTGACTTTGGCACTATTTTTAAAACTTGGAATATCAAATGAGTTTTATTTTATGTGCTTACTTATTTATGTTTGTATTACCTTATCTTTTATTGATTTTAAATACAAGGCAGTTCCTGATTATCTACTTTTAATTGTACTTATTCTTTCATTTTTTGCTAGTTCTTATTCTTTTTTAGACTCTATTAAAAATGCCTTTTTATTTTCAGGTGCCTTTGTTTTATTAAATTTTGTAATAACTTTTTATATACAAAATATCAAATCAAGAGTTCTTAAAAATGAAGATTTAAAAACACAAGAAGCATTAGGAGATGGGGATATACCAATAATTGCAACGATTGCAGTAATTTTAGGAATAAAAGCTGGATTAATAGCTATATTTTTAGCAGCAATTTTTGCTATAATACCATCAATTTATTCTAACATTATAAAAAAAGATATTCAAACACCTTTTATTCCCTATTTAGTTTTGGGAATGTTAAGTACATATTTTTTTGATTTAGAAAATATTTTAAAGGTACTTTTTTGAAATTAAAACAATATTTATATTCACAACTAGCAATTACATTTTTCCCAATATTTTTAGGTCTTTATTTTATTACTTCAATAGTTTTTTTAGTTAAGATTGCTTCTTTAACTTCAATTATTACTATTAATTTTGTAGAGTTATTCACTTTATATTCTTATGTAATTCCCCAAATTGTATTTTATACTATGCCGATTTCTTTTTTTATATCTCTAGTGATTACTCTTTCAAAGCTTGCTAGTGAATATGAATTGACTGTTATTACTTCTTTTGGTTTAAATCCAATTAAAGTGTTAAAAATATTTTTGCCACTAACGCTCACTTTATCAGTTGCACTTTTAGTTGTATCTGTTGGATTGATTCCTAAAACAAAATTTTTAACAAAGCAGTTTTTAGATGCTAAAACAAAAGAAGCAAATTTTAATATAAAAGCTTCAGAATTTGGACAAAAATTTGGTGATTGGTTAATTTATATAAAAAGTAAAGAAGACAAACATTACAATGAAATTAAACTATTTAAAGCCCAAGAAGGTAAAGAACAATTTATTTTAAGTAAAACAGCTGTTTTAGATAATAATAAGGGTGATCTTAGCTTTAAACTTCAAGAAGGGAAAGCTTTTTTTATAGATGAATCTGAAGTTAATCAAGTAGATTTTAAATCAATGCAAATCAATGATTCGATTGCAGGAAGTAAGATAGGGGTATTTAATACAACGTATGAATATTGGAAAGATAGAATAAAAAAAGGTGCTGATCTTGATGATTTAAGTTTCTTTGTTTTAACTTCCTTATTCCCAGTTTTATCATTATTTTTAGTTATAAGTTTTGGATATTTTAATCCAAGATATGAAAAAAATAGAGCAGTTTCATATTCACTTGTTTCTATTGTTTTATATTATATTTTAATTAAAGCAATTGGTGATTCATTACTTTTACATTCATTATATTTAATTCCAATTATTTGGTTATCACTTACTTATTACTTATATACAAAAACAGTGAAAAAAGAGTATTAAGGGCTTTTATGAATATAAAATTTCTTATCTCTTATGATGGGTCTTTATACAAAGGCTCTCAAAAACAACCAAATAATCAAACCATTGAAGATAAATTATTGCATAGTTTTAAAAGAATTAATATTGAAACTAAAATAATATTAAGTGGAAGAACAGATAAAGATGTTCATGCAACAGGACAAGTTTTTAATTGTATTATTCCAGATTTTTGGAATGATTTATCAAAATTAAAAGACATTTTAAATCAACAACTTCCAAGCTCTATTCGAGTTCATCACTTAAAAAAAGTATCAAAAGATTTTCATTCACGATTTCATGCAAGAAAAAGAGTTTATAGATATTTAGTAACAACGAAGAATATCACTGCTTTTAATAATAAGTTTATAACACAAGTAAAAAATATAGATGAGATTAAAATACAAGAAGCAATAAAAGAGTTTATAGGTGTTCATGACTTTGAATATTTTCATAAACAAGGAAGTGATAAAGATATTACAATTAGAGAAGTATATGATACAAAATTTTATAAGTATAAAGATATTTATGTTTTTAAATTTACAGCAAATTCATATTTAAGATCTCAAATTAGGTTAATGGTTGGTTTTTTATTAAAAATCTCAGAAGGAAAATTAAGTATTGAAGATTTAAAAGCTCAGTTAAATAAGCAAAAAAATATTCATAGAATACCTGCATTAGCAAATGGATTATATTTATCGAAGGTAATATATTAAAATGTTTTTAAAAAAGAAGAAATTTTATACTTTATCTGATATTCAAAAAAGGATTGTTTATACACCTTTATTTTTTGTTGTTCTTTTAGCTTTTGTTTCTTCTATGGTTTTATATTTTTTCTTCACTTACGAGAAAAATAGTAAAATAAAACTGCTAATTCAAAGTGAAAATTTTTATAAAAAAGATGGTTTGAAAAATTATATTAGTAATATAAAATATAATACAAGTGCAAATTTTGATGATGTAGAAATTGAATTAAGCAATAATGTATATGAATTAAATGGATATATAAAGTCTTCAAAATTTGACAATAAACAACTTAACTTAGAAAGATTCAAAAAATATATTACAAATCTTGAAAATAATACTGATATTAGTTTTTTGCTTTTTGATACTAAAAATTATAATATTTTACATGGAAATTATTTAGTTGAGAACTTATCGAGACTTACAAACTCTCAGATAAAAACCAATAGTTTTATAAAACACATGCTAGAAAATATTCAATATATGGGTGATAATAATTTAATTTATTGGATAGATAACGAAAAACAAAATATTCAGCTTAGTTACTTTAAATATGTCAAAGGGAAGGAGTTGTTTTTAGGAGCTTTTTCAAAAGTTGATGATATGACATTTTTAACAAAAAAAGTAATATTAGATACGATTCAAGCAAAGAGTAAAGATATAAACAATGGATACTTCACTTTTTATGATAAAAATAAAGGAACGGTCTTTAATTATTATGGAAAGGGAGAAGTAAAAGAAGTTAAAAATTTAAGAAATTTTGTAGATGTAAAAAATAAGAGTTTATCCTATACTTTCCCAAAATATCAATATGAGATATTTGTAAAAGAGACTTTTTTAGAAGATGAAATTAAAAAAATAAAAGGTGATTATGAGTATAAAATAATTATGAGTATTTTAACTGTTATTTTTATTGCTCTTCTTTTAATTACAACTTCAAATATTTTTGGTAGATTTATTAATACTATATTTAATAGATATAATAGAAGAGTAAAAACAAAGAATGTTTTATATAAAAAATGGAAAGAAAGATATGAATTAGCAATTATTGCGTCAAATGATGGATTATGGGATATAAATCTTGAAACAAATGAAATCTTCTTTTCTAATAAATGGCTTGATATGTTTGGGTATAAAAGAGATGATATCCAAAATTTTGAGCAATGGTCTAATTTAATACATAAAGATGATAAAAATAAAGTACTTAAAAAGTATCAAGCACATTTAAAATCTAAAAGTGGTCATTTTACCTGTGAATATAGATTAAAAACTAAATCAAATCAATATAAATGGATATTAGTTAGAGGGAAAGCTTTTAAGCGAGATAATTCAAATAGAATGTTAATGATGTCAATGGATATTGATAGTAGAATGAAATTAACAAAAGAGTTACGGAATGTCGAATTATTAACTGAATTTGGACGTATTGTAATCTTTAGATGTCTTAATGATGAAAAATTAACAGTAAAATTTGTTTCGAAAAGTATTAATACTTATGGATATAAAGAATCAGACTTTATGAATGGGAATATTGAATATTTTGATTTAGTGCATAAAGATGATGTAAAAGGATTAAAAAATGTTATTAAAAAAGCAATAGAAAATAATGCTGATTCTTTTACAAGTATTCATAGAATAATTGATAGTTCAAAAGATATTAAGTGGATATATAACCGTAGCATTTTGATAAGAGATGATTATGGAAAAGTTACTAGTTTATATGGTTATCTAAATGACATTACAAAAATGAAATTAAATGAAGAAGAGCTAAAACAAAAAGTAGAACTAGAACTAGAAAAAAATATGAAAAAAGATAGACTTCTTGTGCAACAAAATAAATTAGCTTCAATGGGAGAAATGTTAGGTAACATTTCTCATCAATGGAGACAACCTTTAAATAATATAAATTTATTATTATATTTTATTAGAGATAACTTTGAGAATTTTTCAAAAGAAGAATTGAATGATTCTATAAAGAGTGCAAAAATACAAATTGATTATATGTCCCAAACTATCGATGACTTTAGGA
The DNA here is from genome assembly GCF_003667345.1 of Poseidonibacter antarcticus. NCBI lineage: Bacteria > Pseudomonadati > Campylobacterota > Epsilonproteobacteria > Campylobacterales > Arcobacteraceae > Poseidonibacter > Poseidonibacter antarcticus. The sequence continues at coordinate 29,755 of NZ_RCWF01000008.1, read as the reverse complement.
ATTTTTATCAACCAACAAAAGACAAGAAGATCTTTGATATAAAAGACTCTATTATAAAAAGTTCTAAAATTATTCAAGCCTTATTCGAGCGAAATGAAATATCTTTAACAATAGATGGTATTGATATAGAGATTAATAATTATGAAAATGAATTTGAACAAGTAATAGTAAATATATTAACTAATGCAAATGACGCTAAATTAATAAAAGCAAAAGAAAATAAGTTTAATGCTAAGGTATTAATTAACGTATCAAAAATTGATGAGTTTATAATAATATCAATTTGGAATAATTGTGGAAATGCAGAAAAAGAAGTACTTGATAAAATGTTTGAACCATATTTTACAACAAAATTTGAAAATCAAGGTACAGGCATTGGTCTTTATATGACTAAAATTATCATAGAAAAAAATATGAATGGTACAATTGATGCATATAATAAAGATGATGGTGTTGAATTTCTTATTAAACTTAGGTGTTAATTCAAGTTTTGATACAATCATAAAATAATTTAATAATAAATGAAAGGAGAAAAATGAGTAATTTGACGACAAGAGTACTTTTAGTTGAAGATGAAGATGTGGCAAGAAAAACCCTTGCTTTTTATTTAAATACTATTTTTGATGAAGTAGTATTGGCTTCGGATGGAGAAGAAGGTTTTTCAATTCTAAAAGATAATATTGATAATAATAAAACTTTTGATTTAGTTTTAACAGATTTAAAAATGCCAAATATAGATGGTATGGGGATGATTGATTTAATTAGAGAACTAATACCTAAACAAAGATTTATAATAGTAAGTGCTCATAAAAATGAAGAAGATTTATTAAAATTAATAAATTTAAGAGTATTAGGATATTTTCTTAAACCTTTAAATATTGATAATATGATGGAAATGTTACAAAAAGCTAAAGAAGAAGTACTAGAAGATAAGAAAGAACGTAGAACTAATGAAAATTTAATAAAATTAAATAAAACTTATACTTATGATTTATCAAGTGATAAACTTTATAATAATGAAAATATTGTAAAACTTTCAAAAAAAGAGTCAGATATTTTACAAGTACTTATCAAATCTTTAGGAAAAGTTATTTCTGTAGAAAAGTTTAAAGAAGAGGTTTGGAATGATACTTCTACAAATGATTCTGCATTTAGAACAGTTATGAAAAGATTAAAAGATAAAATTATTGATGATGATTTTATAATATCTCATAAAGGATATGGATATATAGTTGAAAAACTATTTATAAAATAATTAGAACTTAATTTGATAAAAAGGGGGAGAAAAGATTTATTTCTTTCTCCCCTTTTTTTTATAGAGTTACTTCAGAAGGTGAAGTCTCTTCTGCTTTTTGTTTTGCTTTTTGGAAGAAATAAATTAATGCAAAAATACCTAAACCAATTGCATAAGATAAATAATGCGTTGGTAAATGTAAGTAAGATTCCATAATTTTTGGCAAGAACATAAAAGGAACTATCACTAAAAAGATAAATCTTTCAATAATGTTTGTTTTAATAACAAAGTAACCTTGCGTAAAACAAGCAAAGGCAACCATACCAATAAATGCTGTTGTAAAGATAACTAATATCTCTAAAGGATTTGTAATCCACACCCAACCTTTTGGGTCAGCAGGATTTAAATGATCAACAGCAGAGATTAATAATAACTCTGGATTAAAGAAGAACATAAATGGTAAAATTGCTGTTCTAATATCGTATTTAAACCCTTGAATACCTGTTTTAATTGGATCAGCTTTTGCAATACCAGCAGCTGCATAAGCTGCAAGTCCAACAGGAGGGGTATCATCTGCTAAAATACCAAAGTAAAATACGAATAAATGTGCCGCAATTGCTGGAATAAAATACCCATTATCAGCTGCAAGTATTAATATAACTGGTGCAGTTAACGATGCCATTACAATATAGTTTGCAGTTGTTGGTAATCCCATTCCTAGGATTAATGATACAAATGCTGCAAGGAATAAAATTATAAAGATATTTCCACCTGATAATTCTTCAATAACTTCTAATAAAACTTGACCTAATCCAGTTAATGTAATAGAACCAACCACAATTCCTGCTAATGCAGTAGCAATTGCAATAGGAACCATATTTTTAGCTCCACTAATCATACCTGCTAATATATCAACAAAACCACTTAATAATATATCTCTAGTGATTTTCTCTTTAGCTAAAAAGGCTCTAAATGGATGTTGAACTACCATTAATAACATAAGTAACATAATTGCATTAAAAGCAGCACTTGCAGCACTTTCTCTTAATACCATTAATGTATACATTAAGAAGAAAATAGGAATTAAATAGTGAATACCAATAGTAAATGTTTTCCATTTAGGAGGTAAATCTTCTTTATCCATTCCTTTAAGACCTAATTTAAGTGCTTCTAAATGAACAATATAAAATAGTGCAAAATAAGAAACAAAAGCAGGAATAAATGCAGCAACAATAACATCTGTATAAGCCATTCCTAAAAACTCTGCAATAATAAACGCAGCAGCTCCCATAACAGGAGGCATAAGTTGTCCATTGGTTGAAGCTGCAACTTCAACAGCACCTGCTTGTTCAGGTCTAAAACCAGCTTTCTTCATTAAAGGAATTGTAAAAGTACCAGTTGTTACTGTATTTGCAATTGATGAACCAGAAATAATTCCAGTAAATCCAGATGCAACAACAGAAGCTTTCGCAGGACCACCTCTGTATTTACCTAACATTGCAAAGGCTAAATTAATAAAGTATTCACCAGCTCCTGCTTTATCAAGTAATGAACCAAATAATACAAAAAGGAATACAAAACCAGCAGAAACTCCTAATGGAACACCAAATATACCCTCTGTTGTTAAGAACATATGACCTGCAAGTTTATTTAAACTAGCACCTTTGTGTATTATTAGTTCAGGCATATAAGGACCTAAAACATCATAAGTTAAAAATACAATTGCAATAATACTAAGTGCAAGCCCAAGTACTCTTCTACCAGCTTCAAGTAAAATAACAATACCAATTAGTGCAACGATAATATCTAAGGCTATATAATCACCTGGACGTTGAGATATTTCCTCATAAAATACTGCAATATATGAAGCAGTTCCTATTCCAATGGCTGCTAATGTATAACCAAACCATCTAATTTTTTTTAGAAAATATGTTTTTTTGAACATTGGATAAATTAAAAATGCTAATAAAATACCAAACGATAAGTGTATTGATCTTGTGATTGTTGAATTAATAGGTTCTACTACAATATACAATTGAAATAGTGACCAAGAAAGAGCAATTACTGATATTAGCCAGAATTCATAATGCTGCGCTCCAAAGACTCTTTGTCCTTCAAGTTCATTGACAACAGCTTCACTCTCTAAGGCTTGTTCATTTTCTAATTCACTAAGCTTGTGAGCTTTCTCTTCATAAAGAGCCATAGTAAATCCTTTTAATAGTTGAAATATTTATCATACTTCATTTAAATAAATTTAAATGAAGTATAAAAATTGTATTCAAGAGCCATTTTTAGACTCTTGAAAATAGCTTAGATTATAATAATCCTGCTTCTTTAAAGTATTTTTTAGCACCTTCATGTAGTGGAGCTGAAAGTCCATCTAATAAAGATTCTTTTGTAATATTATTATATGCAGGATGAAGTTTTTTGAAATCATCAAAGTTTTCTAAAATTGCTTTTACAACAGTATAAACAGCTTTATCACTTACATCATCACTTGTAACTAATACAGCTTTAACACCAAATGTATTAATTGGACTTGTTACACCTTTATATAAACCTTTTGCAATTTGAGCTTTTGCAAAATATGGATGTTTTTCAATTAAAGCATCAACTGCTTTACCCTCTAAAGGTACAATTTTTGTATCAACTGAATTTGTAGCATCTTTAATATTTGCATTTGGGTGACCAATCATATAAAAGTAACCATCAATTTTATTATCTCTTAATGCATCTGGCATTTCAGCAGCTTTTAATGCACCAGCAAATTTTAAATCTGATTTTTTGATATTATTTGCAGCAAATAAAGTCATAGCAGTTGCTTCATTTCCAGAACCTGGATTTCCTAAGTTAATTCTTTTACCTTTAACATCAGTAATAGAATTGATATTTGCATCTTTTCTAGTAACTAGTGCTAATAATTCAGGATAAATAGCCATAACAGATTTTAATTTTTTAACTTGCTTACCTTTAAATTTACCAATACCTTTTGATGCTTGATAAACAACATCAGATTGTGCAATACCAAAATCTAATTCACCATTTTTAATAGTGTTAATATTATAAACAGAACCACCAGTTGATTCAACAGAACATCTGATTTTAGTCTCTTTTTTCATTTTATTAACTTGTCTACAAATAGCACCACCCGTTGGATAATAAGTACCTGTAACACCACCTGTACCAATTGTAATAAACTCAGCAGCAAATGCTGGAATAGTTAAAGCTCCTAATAGAGTCGCTGTAATTATTTTTTTCATCTTTTGTCCTTTTTATTTATGAAATGTAACTGTTTAATTATAACATAATGAGTAATTGCTTTTATACTTAAACTATTAATCTTATGTAAATTATGTATAAATTACTATTAAGTTGCAAATTTAACAAATATAAAATTTATACAAGCTTAAAAATAGGGTATATAAATAATAATTGAAATCATTTAAAGAAGTTTACATTTTATTAAATAAAGTTATTTTCTTTTATTAATAAAAATTAATTGAAAATAAACCCTTTAAATAGGGACTTTATAAGCTATTTTGAATTTATTTCTAAAAGTACTTGACAAATAGACACTCAATAGGTTATAATTCTTTAGCAGTTTAAGACAATGAGTGCTAATAAATTAAAATGGTAGTAAAATGATTAATAAGAAAGAGTTTTTATTACAGTCTATTATTAAAGCGTATATAGAACATTTAGAACCAATTGGTTCTACACAGTTAAAGTCTATGTATGACATCACTTATTCTCCTGCAACAATTAGAGGATACTTTAAAAAATTAGGTGATGAAGGTTATCTAGCTCAAGAGCATATAAGTAGTGGAAGAACTCCAACTACTGAAGCTTTAAAAGAGTATTGGAAAACTAAACTTAATTTTGATATTTCAGATATAAATTTAAAATCATTACAATATTATGCATCTGAAGTAGAGGTATCAGTATTTATTAAAAAAGAGAAATCTGATATATTAAATGAAATATTAAATGTTGAATACAAATACATGATGTTAGAATTTTCATCATTTGCAATATCTGTAAAATTTTCAGATGCATTATTCAGGTTTTTGCAAGATATGAGAGGTTTAACTCTAAAGGATATTTTAAGAATTTCTAAAGATGTAGGTGCAAATGATATTTGTGAAGCTATAAATCAAAGTTTACAAAATTCTGATTTTGAAATCTTTAATTATAAAGAATTCTTAGATCTTGCATTAACATATGATTTTGATGAATTAACTATCAATAAATTTTTAAAGGGTCAAATTTTAGACGAGTTAGATGAAGGTTTATATTTTGATAACTTTTTACCTATTGGTTACATAGGAATTTGTCATTATTGCAAAATTAATAACGAAGAAGTGAAGATGCTTGTAATTGGGCAACTTCCAAAAAATTATGAATATTTTTATAATAAAATTACAACTTTTTAGGAGATAAACTTGAGCAGAGAAACAAAAGAAGAAATAAAACAAGAAGAAGCTTTGGAAAATGAAACTGAAGTTCTTATGGAAGATGAACCTGTTGTTGAAGAAGAAACAGTTGAAAGTGTTAAGGCGGATTTAGAAGCTAAATTAAAAGAAGCAGAGGATAAATATTTAAGAGTTCATGCTGATTTTGAAAATATTAAAAAAAGATTAGAAAAAGAAAAATATAATGCTATTGATTATGCAAGTGAAAAATTTGCAAAAGATTTATTAGCACCTATTGATTCTTTGGAAATGGCTTTAGCAGCTGAAGAAGCATCAAAAGATTTACCTGCAGATGAATTATTGGCAAAATTAAAAGAAGGTGTTGAATTAACAATTAAAAATTTTAATACAGCCTTTGAAAAGCATAATATAACAGCTGTAGAAACAGATGGAGATTTTGATCCAAACTTCCATGATGCAGTTATGCAAATTGATTCACCAGATCATGAAGATGGACAAATTGTTCAAAGACTTCAAAAAGGTTATAAATTAAAAGATAGATTGTTACGTCCAGCGATGGTTTCAATCTGTAAAAAGTAAAACATTGACCGTAATGTCAAGAAACTAGAATATATTAGACACAAATTAAAATTAAAAAATAAAATTGATAAGGAATTAAAATGAGTAAAGTAATTGGAATTGACTTAGGAACAACAAACTCTTGTATGGCAGTTTATGAAAATGGTGATACTAAAATTATCCCAAATAAAGAAGGTAAAAATACAACTCCTTCAATTGTTGCATATACAGATAAAGGTGATGTTTTAGTTGGAGATCCAGCAAAAAGACAAGCTATTACAAATCCAGAAAAAACTATTTATTCTATTAAAAGAATTATGGGTTTAATGATGGACGAAGAAAATGCAAAAGAAGCACAATCTAAAGTTGGATATAAAATCGTTAATAGAAACGGTGCAGCAGCAGTTGAAATTGGAGATAAAGTATATACTCCTCAAGAAATTTCTGCAAAAATTTTAGGTAAATTAAAAGCTGACGCAGAAGAATATTTAGGTGATACTGTAACTGATGCTGTTATTACAGTACCAGCATACTTCAATGATGCACAAAGAAAAGCAACTCAAGAAGCAGGGACTATTGCAGGTCTTAATGTTTTAAGAATTATTAATGAACCAACAGCTGCTTCATTAGCGTATGGTTTAGATAAAAAAGGTGAAGAAAAAGTTCTTGTTTATGATTTAGGTGGTGGTACATTTGATGTTACAGTTCTTGAAATTGGAGATGGTACTTTTGAAGTACTTTCAACAGATGGTAATGCATTCTTAGGTGGAGATGATTTTGATAATGCAATTATTGATTGGTTAGCAAAAGAATTTAAAGATGAAAATGGTTTTGATATTAAAACTGATAAAATGGCATTACAAAGACTTAAAGATGCAGCAGAAAATGCTAAAAAAGAGTTAAGTTCAGCAGAATCAACTGAAATCAATTTACCATTTATCTCTATGGGTAATGCAGGACCAGTTCACTTAGTTAAATCTTTAACAAGAGCAAAATTTGAATCTATGACTGAACATTTAATTACAGAAACTTTAGATCATATTAAAGTTGCTTTAAAAGATGCAGATTTAACAAAAGATGAAATTCAAGAGATTATTATGGTTGGTGGATCTACAAGATTACCAAAAGCTAACTCTGTTGTTAAAGAATTCTTTGGAAAAGATTTAAATAAAGGTGTTAATCCTGATGAAGTAGTTGCTGCTGGTGCTGCTGTTCAAGCTGGTGTATTAAAAGGTGATGTTAAAGATGTATTATTACTAGACGTTACTCCATTATCATTAGGAATTGAAACTCTTGGTGGAGTTTTAACTAAATTAATCGATAAAGGTACAACAATTCCTGTTAAAAAATCTCAAGTGTTCTCAACAGCTGAAGATAATCAACCTGCTGTTTCTATTCACGTAGGACAAGGTGAGAGAGAATTTGCTAAAGATAATAAATCTTTAGGTATGTTTGAATTATCAGATATCCCTGCAGCTCCAAGAGGAGTTCCACAAATTGAAGTAACATTTGATATTGATGCAAATGGTGTTTTAAATGTATCTGCAAAAGATAAAGGAACTGGTAAAGAAAATAAAATTACTATTTCTGGTTCATCTGGATTATCTGATGAAGAAATTGAAAAAATGGTAAATGAAGCAGAAGCAAACAAAGAAACTGATGCTAAGAAAAAAGAAGTAATTGAAGTAAGAAATCAAGCTGATGCTTTATTACATTCAACTAAAAAAACATTAGAAGAAAATCCTGATGCAGTTTCTGAAGAAGAATCAAAAGCAATCGTTGATTCAGCAGCAGAACTTGAAGAATTATTAAAAGATGAAAATGCTACAAAAGAGCAAATTGAAGAAAAAGTAAAAGCTTTAACTGAAAAATCTCATAAATTAGCAGAAGCAATGTACAAAAAAGAAGGTGGTGATCAAGCTGGCGCTGGTGCACAACCTGATAAAAAAGCAAAAAAAGACGATGACGATGTTATCGACGCTGAAGTAGAGTAAAACTCTGCTTCATGCAAACAATATTATTCCTAGTACTTGCTTTTTTAATTGTAATATTCTCAGTATTACAATATTTTAAAAGTAAAAAAACAAGAGAATTTAAACTTAATGAAGGCATTTGTCCATCTTGTGGAGCAAAAGCCAGGACTTTTTATGATAAAAACACAAATACAACATTTAAACAAGAAGTAATAAAAAGCAGAATACTCAAAAATCATGGTTGTTCTGGTGTTACAGAAGTTGAATATAAATGTAATGTATGTGGATTAAAAGAAGTTCATCAAGTATCTAGTGCAGGATGTAATCTATAAGTTGCTATACTTCCTAAAAAGTATGGATTTATACCTTGAAATATTATTTATTTATTATAACAATAGTTTTCCTTTTTAATGGATGTTCTACAAAAAAAGAAGAATTAATAGAAATTAAAGTTACAAAAAAAACTCCCTTTGATTATTTAAATGGTTTTTATGATGATGATTTAGATTTAGCACTTGATGTATTTAAAAAAGCTTGCACAAAATCAAGAAAAAAAGAACAGTTTAAAAATGTATGTGAAAATTCATTAAATTTTACAAGTGGAAAAGAGTTTTTTACTAAAAATTTTACTCCAAAGGTTTTAGTTTCTAGTTCTGGAGACAAAGGCTTAATTACAGGTTATTATGAACCTTTATTGTATGGAAGTAGAGAAAAAACTAACTTTTATAAATATCCAATATACAAAACTCCAAAAGATTTAGTAACAATAAAAAATAAAAAGAAATATCCAAGTTTTAAGAATCTAAAATATAAAGCAAAAATAAAAAATGGAAAATATTATCCCTATGATACAAGAGCTCAAATAGAACAAAAAAATAACCTTGAAGTTATATGTTATGTTAATGATTTAATCGATTTATTTTTCTTACAAGTACAAGGTTCAGGTCGAGTATTATTAAATAGTGGTGAATTAATAAATGTAGGATATGCTAATCAAAATGGAAGAGAGTATAAATCTATTGGGAAAAAATTAATTGATGATGGTTATCTAAAAAAAGAAGAAGTATCTCTTCAAACTATAAAATCTTTTTTAAATAACAATCCAAAAAAAATCAAAGAAATCTTAGATTATAATCCAAGTTATGTATTTTTCACAGAAAAAGAACAAACAGCAACAGGAAGTTTAAATGTTCCATTAGTTGCAAAAAGAAATATTGCAGTTGATAGAAGATATATTCCTTTAGGAATGCCAGTATTTATAGAAACTTCAAACCCTAAAACAAAAGAATCTATTAATAAACTAGTAATTGCTGCTGACACAGGTGGTGCAATAAAGGGTGAAATTAGAGCAGATTATTTCCTAGGATATGGAGAAGAAGCAATGGAATTAGCTGGTCTTATGAAAGAAGAGGGAAGACTTTTTATGCTAATTCCAAATGATGTGGAAGTTCAGTAGTTTAAATTAGCTACAACAACCATTTCCACAACAGTTATTTCTTGCATCTGAATAAAATTTTATAACAAAATTATTATACATTTCTTCAAGTTCAAAGGTATGTTTTTTACAAAATTCATTATTCATAGTTTTTTTCATTTCAAGTGCTTTTGTAAGAGCATCGTCTTTTGATTGAAATTTTATATTATTTTCTAAACTGCTTTTTTTAAAGCAAGGACATTGATTTACAACAACTATTTTATACATAAAAGCTCCTAATATAATTTATAAATTTTAATGCAGTAGGGTATCTAAAAACTACTTATAATTATGGATATTTTATCTAGTAAATTTGATTAAAGCCATTTAAGAAGTAAATCTCGATAAAATAACTAATTATTATACAAAGGAATAAAATGCATATTACAAATTTAATTTCTCAAAACTTTGGAAAATTTGCAAAAAAAGAGTTCCCTTCTTTTATCCAAAAAGTTATAAATACAGGTTACGTAAAATTCTTAGGTTTAGATATGAGTGAATTTAAGAAACCTAAGTTTTATAAATCTTTAAATGCATTATTTACAAGAGAATTAGAATTAAAAAGAAAAATTAATACAGAAGAAAATACATTTATTTCTCCAACAGATAGTTTAATTACTGAGTGTGGAAAAATAGAAAAAGATATTGCCTTACAAATTAAAGGTATGGAATATAGTGTTGAAGATTTATTAACTTATTATTGTAATGATAAGTTAGAAAGAATCAAAAATGGTTCATTTATGAATTTTTACTTATCACCAAAAGATTATCATAGATATCATTCTCCAAGTAATTTTATACTTAAAAAACTTATTCATGTTCCAGGAAAGCTATATCCAGTGAATTTAAAATATTTAAATAAAGAACTTGATTTATTTGTGCAAAATGAAAGAGTAATTATTGAATGTGAAAAGAATGGAAAATTATTTTATATGGTATTTGTAGGTGCTTTAAATGTTGGACAGATGGTATTTGAATTTGAACCAAGAGTTGAAACAAATATTGATACATCAGAGATGAAAGTATATGAATATGAAAATATACAAATTAATAAAGGTGATTGCTTAGGTTACTTTAAAATGGGTTCAACTGTTGTTATGTTATGGGAAGAAAATAGTGTAGAATTAGAAGAACTATTACATCAAGATGTTCGTTTTGGTCAAGCAATAGCTAAAGAAATATAATTTTTTAATTAGGTAATATTAAATAATTTAGTTACAATAAAAGTAATTTTATAATGGAAGACTGATGAATAATAAAATATTTTTAAAAATTGGCTGGTTGCTTATCATATCACTACTTGGCTATCTTTTCTTTGTAGTATTCTTTCTTTCGCCAAAAGTAAATAATTATTTTAGTAATGCAGAAATTAAAAAAGAGAGATTACAATTTAATAAAATTGTTACAATTATAAATAATAAATCTAGAAATTATGTGAATAAAAATTCTTTAACTAAAGATCTAGAATTATTATTAAGTAGCATTACTTTAGCAAAAACTGGACAGATTTATATCTTTGATAGTTCTGGTAAAATAATCATTGATACTACTAGTGAATTTAATTCTAAAGATATTTCTAAATTAATTCTTCCAAATAATAAAAATAAGTCATTTTTTGAAGAAATTAAGAAATCATATAATAGTAAAAATACATTCGAGTATTTATGGAATAAACCATATGATGCATATAATTATGTATACCCAAAGATTTCTTGGGTTGAATATAATAAAGATTTGGACTGGTATATAGTTTCTTCTATTTATAAAGAAGATTTTTCAATTTATGTTGAAGGGATTAATTCATTAATCTTAAATATTTCAATTTTATTATTTGTATTATTAGTTATTATTGGTCTTTTTATAACTATAAAAGTTGTTGCTCCTATTAATAGAATGTTCTCAGAAGTTCAAAAAGCACAAATTAAACATTCTAATGTTGATATGATAAAAAAATCTAAGGATGAAATTGGTTTTCTTGCTAATCAATTTAATACTCTGCTTGATCAAGTTGAAACAAATAGAAAGACACTAGATGATCATGTTCAAAAGAAAACAAAAGAGATTAGTGATAAACTTTATTACGATGAATTAACAAATTTAAAAAATAGATATGCTCTTCAAGAAGATATTAAAGATTGTGAATTTGTTTCTATTGCTTTGGTTGATATTGATTCTTTTGATGATATTAATGAACTTTATGGTTTCTCAACAGGAAATTTAGTTTTAATAGAAACAGCAAATATTTTAAATGAATTTGGTAATAAATATAATGTTTCGATTAATAGAATTCATGGAAATGTTTTTAGTGTTACGGATAAAAGAATGATGGGATTTTCTAAATATGATCAGTTTATAAGTGAATTATCAACGTTATTTAAAAGTAGACCTATTTTAATAGAAGAGTTAGATATTGAGATTTTTATTGATGTTACTTTGGGTATATCAATAGCACAAGAAGAGCCATTAAAAACAGCAGGAATTGCATTAAAAAGAGCAAAGAAAACTAATCATAGATATTTTGTTTATAATAATGAACTTGATAGAAGAGAAATAATAGAAAGATCAATTTTTTGGAGAGAAAAGATTAAACGTGCTTTAAAAGATAGTAATGTAATAGCATTTTATCAACCTATTTTTAATACAAAAAAAGAAATTGTAAAATATGAAACCTTAATGAGAATAAAAGATATAGATAAAGATGGAAAAGTTTCATATATTCTTCCTAATTTATTTTTAGATGTAGCTATTAAAACTAAACAATATTTGCAGCTTTCTAATCAGGTTATATCAAAAGCATTATCTGATTTAAATAAAACAAAAAAGCAAATATCTTTTAATTTGAGTTTTAAAGATATCTTGGATATTGATTTTGTTGAATCCTTAGATAAAAACTTAGATAATATTAGTAATATAAATAAAGAAAGAATAGTATTTGAAATATTAGAGAGTGATCATATTACAGATTATACAATTTTAGAAGATTTTATTAATAAATACAGAAGACAAGGTATTAAAATTGCAATTGATGATTTTGGAACAGGATATTCTAACTTTGCGCATATTTTAAAAATTAGACCTGATTATATAAAAATAGATGGCTCACTTATTAAAGATATTAACACAGATAAGAATTCTTATGAAATGGTAAAATCAATAATTGAATTTTCAAAAGCATTAAATATAAAAGTCATAGCAGAGTATATACATTCACAAGAAGTATTCGATTTAGTGAATGAATTAGGTGTTGATGAGTTCCAAGGTTTTCATTTAGGAAAACCTAACCCAAAGATAGAGTAATTTTAATAAAATAAAAGTTTATTCTTGTAAAATAATGTAAGAAAAAATAAATCAAATAAGGATACAAAATGTCAACAATTACAGAACTAGGTTCATTACCACTAGCTGGTACAAAAAAAGGTGTTATTTCAATTTCTAATGTTACAGAACCTTATGGAAAAGATACAGCTGATATTGTAAGTATTGGTGTTTCATTAAACGGAAAAGATATTCAATGGAAATCACATCTTCCATATGAAAATTTAGATGATATTATTGCAATTTTACAAAAAGCAAGTGATTCTAAAAAAGAAGCATAATAATTTATTTAGATAAGAGGCTTTAAAGCTTCTTACTAAATTTTATATTCGATAGTTTCTCTTAACTCTTGTTGCCATAAAACTATTCCTCCAAATAAATGTGAGGTATTTTTATAACCTTGAGATATTAAAAAATCTCCAAGACTTCTAGTTCTATTTGCTCTTGCACATATTAATACAAAAGTTTGATCTTTGTTAGGAACAAGTTTTTCAAATTCACTCATCCATTTTTCAATATCATATTCACCTCTTTCATCGAAAAAAGTTAGTAAATGTGAATTTTTTATAATACCTGTTCTTTTCCATTCATCTTCTCTTCTTATATCAATCATTACAATATTATCATTAATCATTTTTTCTACAATTCGTGGTTGTAAATCTACTAATTTATTCATAAATATCCTTTATTAAAGAATAATTTTAACATAAAATCCTTATAATCAAATATAATAAATTCTTATATTTATAAAAATAGAAGTTACTAATTAACAAACTCTTTACAAAGTTTAAATATAATGAATTTAAAAATTTAAAATACATATAAACAGGACTTTTAATGAAAAAAATATTATTACTATTATTTATGAGCATTTATGCTTTTGCATTTACAATTGAACAGGATTTTTTAAATCCAGAAGATGCTTTTAAAAAAGAGTTTGTAAAAGAAAATGACAAAGTAGTTTTTACGCTAAATCTTGGAAAAGATATATACTTATATGATGATAAATTAAAAGTTTTAATTACAAAACCATCAAAAATTGATATTACCGAAGATGTTAATATTCCTGAACCAATAGAATATGATGGTTTTATTGTACATTTTGATAATCAAAAAATTGAAATACCTTTTTCTTTATTACAAGAAAAATCAAAATCATCTTCTTATGAGTTAGAAGTAAAGTATCAAGGATGTTCTAAAAAAGGTCTTTGCTATGCTCCAATGAGTACAAAGTATCAATTAGATTTACCACAAGGAACTTTAGTTAAAGCTACAGATACAAAAGCTGAACTTACTTCAAAAGTACCAGGAGAAACAAAAAATATAGAATTAAATGAAACAGATACAATTGCAAATAGTTTAAAAACTGGAAATATGCTTTTAGTTTTAGCAACATTTTTTGGTTTTGGATTATTACTTTCATTAACTCCTTGTGTTTTCCCAATGATTCCAATTTTATCTTCTATTATTGTAGGTGCTTCACAAAATGAAAAAATGACAGCAACAAAAGGCTTCTTTTTATCTTTAGTTTATGTTTTATCAATGGCACTTGCTTATACAATTGCAGGAGTAATTGCAGGATTATTTGGTGCAAACTTACAAGTAGCACTTCAAAATCCTTATGTTCTTTCTATTTTTGCAGCTATTTTTGTAGCACTTGCTTTCTCTATGTTTGGATATTTCAAAATAGAATTACCACAAAGTTTACAAAATAAAATAAACAAAACAACAGATGGAAAAGAAAAACAAGGAATTGCAGGAATTGCAATTATGGGATTCTTATCTGCACTTATTGTTGGACCTTGTGTAGCTCCTCCACTTGCAGGTGCTTTAGTTTATATTGGGCAAACAGGAGATGCTATTTTAGGTGGATTAGCACTTTTTGTTTTAAGTATGGGAATGGGAATGCCATTATTATTAATCGGATTAGGTGCTGGTAAATTTATGCCAAAACCTGGTGGTTGGATGGATAGTGTTTCAAAAGTATTTGGAATAATAATGTTAGCAATTGCTGTATGGATGTTAGATAGAGTATTGGATGCAAGTATTGTAATGTTTCTTTGGTCTTTATTATTCTTAGGAGCTGCTATTTATTTAAATATTTATAAACATATTTTAGCACAACTTGTAACTTTGGTAATTTTCCTTTATGGAGTTTCTTTATTCTTTGGAACAATTTCAGGAGCTACAAATCCTTTAAAACCTTTTGATAAGTTTACAAGTGGGACATCATCAAGTGTTGTTCAAAAAGAAGCATTTAAAGTAAGTTATATCAAAAATATTAAAGAGCTAGATTTAGCAATTGCAAATTCTTCTAAACCTGTTATGTTAGATTTTTTTGCTGATTGGTGTGTAGCTTGTAAAGAGCTTGAAGAGATTACATTTAAAGATGAAGAAGTTATCAAAAAACTTCAAGGTTTTACAATATTAAAAGCAGATGTAACAGCAAATAATGATGATGATAAAGCTTTACAAAAAAAATATGGAATTGTAGGACCTCCTGGATTAATTTTCTGGGATACTAACAATAAGGAAGTAAAAGCTTCTAAAATTGTAGGATATAAAAATCCAAAAGATTTCTTAGAGATTGTAAATAAACATTTTAAATAAGCACACATTTGTTATACTTCCTAAAAATTAAATAAAGGGTTCAAATGAACTTTAATACTATTTTAGGAAGTGTAGACTTTCTTGAATTTTTACGAGGTAAAAAAGCCACTTTTCTTTTAAGTGCAAGCGTAACAAAAACAGCTGAGATACCAAATATCTCACAAGCTGGAATCCCAGGTAAATTATATTTAACTCCAACTCTTGATGCAGAGTTTTTATGTACTAAAGAAGTTCGTTCTTTAGAAGATATTGCCCAAACTCCAAAAGGAGTTCCTACTCCTGCGCTTATTACAAGAGCAGTTCATGAATTAAATCCTTTTTCAAATATTGAAATATTAAATCTAGGATTAGAACTTATTCCACAAATCGAACATTTTAAAATACATAATTTTGATATGAAACCAAGTGGAAGAATAGATGATGGTGCAAAAATACAAGCAATGGAAATTTTCCAAAAAGGTCTAAGTTTTGCACAATCTTTTGAAACAAAAGATGATTATGTGATTCTTGCAGAATCAATTCCAGCAGGAACAACAACAGCAAATGCAACAGCACTTGCCTTAGATTATGAATGTGAAGGATATTTCTCAAGTTCATATAAAAATAATCCAAGTGATATTAAAAACCAAACAATAATAAATGCACTAAAAAGAGTAGAAAAAAATAGTGATATTTTTGAAAAACTATCTTTAGTTAGTGATAATATGATTATTTTTAATGCAGGATTTATTTTAGGAAGTAGAGCAAATAATCTAAAAGTATTATTAGCAGGTGGAACTCAAATGGCAGCTGTTTTACTTGTAGTAAATTCTATTTTAAAAAGTATGGATGGAGAAATAGACTCTTCAAATATCGCACTTTGTACAACAAAATGGATAAATGAAGATGAAAATTCAAATATCAAAGCACTATTAGAACAATTAGATTTTCCAATAAATGCGTATGCAAGTGATTTTGATTTTTCAAACTCTTCTCATCCTGCTTTAAAACTTTATGATGAAGGTGAAGCAAAAGAGGGTGTTGGTTGTGGTGGAGCATTATGTTATGCAAGTATAAATTCAATTGATGAAATGAAATTAATTGAAAAAATCGAAAGCTTTTTAGGATAATTTATGGATATTTTCATTGCAACATTTTTAAAAATGTTTTTTATTATGACACCTTTTTTTGTGTTATCGGTTTTTTTAACTGTTACAACAGATGCAACAGCAAAAGAGCGTAAAGCGTTAGCTATTAAAGTTACAATTTCTGTAATTATTATATGTTTAGTGTTACTCTTTTTTGGAAAGAATATTTTTGATATTTTTGGTATAACATTGGATGCATTTAGAATTGGTGCAGGTGCATTATTGTTTTTATCTGCTGTTGAGTTAATTCAAGGTAATAAAGCAACTGCAAAAGTTGGAGATAAAGATATTTCAGATTTAGCAGTAGTACCTTTAGCAATTCCTGTTGCAATTGGTCCAGGAACTATTGGTATTTTACTTGTTATGGGTGCAACTTTTGAAAATAAATCTTCAATGTTAATGGGAAGTTTAGCTTTAATTTCTGCAGTTTTAGTTATAGGATTTATGCTTTATAGTTCAAGTATTATTGAAAGAATTATTGGTAAACAAGGTCTTTTAGTGATTTCAAAAATTACAGGATTATTTTTAGCTGCACTTTCTGCACAAATTATTTTTACTGGTATTAAAAACTTTTTAGGTTTATGATGAAAATATTATATTTCGGTGGTCAAAAATCAGGTAAAACAAGTGCTGCTTCACATAAGACACTTGAATTATCATCAAATACTAAACCATATTATGTAGCAACTTATGACAATTCTTACAATGACTCTTCAATGCAGACAAGAATCGATAAACATTTAGAAGAAAGAGTTGATGATTTTTTGACTATTGAAGAGCCAAAAGATTTAGTAAAAGTTATAAAAGATGATAAAACTTATTTAGTAGATTGTGTTTCTATGTGGCTTTTTAACAATCTTGATGAAGAAGAAAAAACATTAAAAGAACAACTCAAAACTATCTGTAGTACAAAAGCAAATATTGTTTTTGTACTAAATGATGTTTCATGTGGAGTAATTCCTTTTGATAGCCAATCAAGAAGATTCGTAGACTTTTCGGGACTTATTGGACAAGAGTTAGTAAAACTTTGTAATGAAGTCTATGAAGTAAAATACTCAATATCAAAAAGATTAAAATGAAACAAATACTAAATGCTTTTTATTTTGCACTTTCGTATTTTTCAATTATTCCTATTTTTGTTAAAGATATGAAAATAAACAATGATACATATAAATATACACTAGCTTTCTTGCCACTTGTGGGAGCTATTTTAGCAAGTATTGTAATAGCTTTAAATATCTTTTTAAATGAGTTTTTCACTCCTTTATATTCTGCTTTTGTAGCTTCTGTTCTTTATCTAGCTCTTTATGGTTTTTTACATTTGGAAGCTATTTGTGATGTGATTGATGCATGGTTTGCTTCTTATTCAGGAAAAGATGCTTATGAGATTATGAAAGACCCAACTATTGGTGCAATTGGGGCTTTATATGCTTTTTGTTTTGTATTGCTAAAAGTTAGTATTTCTACTTATATTTTGTATGAAAAAGAGTATGTATTATTTTTTATTGTTTTAGTTTTTTCTCGTTTAAATCTTATATATTTATTACAACTTTTTAAGTTTAATAAAAATAGTTTTTTATCACTTGCCTTTCAAAGTGCAGGAGTAGGGAAAATCAAACTTTTTGCTTTTGTTTATGTAATACTAGCTTTTACTTTAAACTCAAATGCAATAATTCTTTTTATAATTTCAATGCTAAGTTTTTACATAATACTAAAAATATTAAATAAAAAATTCTCTTTTGTAAATGGCGATTGTTTAGGTTTTACTCTAGAACATACTGAACTTATTTTATTAAATATCGCATTGGCAATTGTTTTATGAAAACATTAGAAACATTTGAACATGGTGGACAAATAGAAAAGTTCGCAAAAGATTTAGGCTGTGATATTCAAGAAGTTATTGATTTGTCATCAAATATCAACTTTATCAAGCCAAATATAAATATTGATTTTAATAATCTTGATATTTCTTCTTATCCAATTTATGATAAATTATATAAAAAAATCGCAGATAACTATGATGTAAAAATAGAACAAATAGAACTATTTAACGGTGGAAGTTCAGCTATCTTTGCACTTTTTAGGCATCTTAAAAATTTAGGCTTGGAGCATTCTACGATTTATTCACCTGCTTATTTAGAATATAAAAAAGCTTGTATAAACTTTGGATATAAATTACAAACTATTAATAGATTTGAAAATATACAATTACCTGTAAAAAATAAAAGTTTCGTAATATTTGTAAATCCTTCAACACCTGATGGTAAATATTATGATATTGATTCTTTGATGAGCTATTGGACACAAAAAGATTGTACAGTTTTAATAGATGAAAGCTTTTTAGACTTTTGCGATGGACAATCAGCTATTAAATATTTAGAAAAATATGATAAATTATACATCTTAAAATCTATGACAAAATTTTATTCAAGTGCTGGAATTAGAGTTGGAACTATTGTTTCAAATGAAAAAAATATTGACTCACTAAAAAGATTTGAACCAATGTGGAAACTTTCAAATTTTGATTCAAATTACTTATGCACAGCTCTTGAAGACAAAAACTTTAAAAAAATATCAAAAGCAATAAATACAAAAAATAGACTGCTTTTAGAAAAAGTTTTAGAAAACTCAACACTAATAGAATCAATCTATAAAAGTAATGCAAACTATATTTTAGCAAAGCTAAAAACACTAAATGCAAATGAATTACAAGAGAAATTAAAACCATATAAGATTATGATAAGAAACTGTGAAAACTTCGACTTTTTAGATGATAGATATATAAGAATTGCAGTTAAATCTACAAATAATCTAGAAGTTTTTAAAAAGGCATTAAAAGAGATATGCTAATAAATAATAAGTTTTTAAAATACTCTTCTTTTCTTTTATCACTTGCTTTTATAATCTATATAATATATATGATTTTCACATCATTTAATATAGTCAAAAATCAATTTATAGATATAAATGGACTAACTTATGTAAACCAAGTAAGACGTGATGATTACACACTAAAACTTGCAAACTATTTAATAAAAGATTGTAATAAAAACGAATTATGTGAAGTACAAAAAATGCTAGATTTTGTAACAAGAATACCATATAAAGTAAATGAAGGAATTGCAAAAAGCTCAAAACAAGTGGTTACTCAAAATTATGGAGATTGTGATGATAAATCAAATCTTTTAATCTCAATGCTAAAAGTAAAAGGTTATGAAGCTTATTTTGTACTAGTACCAAAACATATCTTTGTAATAGTAAATCTAAAAAATAAACTATCAAATAAAAAAGCATTATATGTAAATGGCAAACGCTTCTATAAACTAGAATCAACAGCAACAAACTCTAAAATAGGTTTTCCTTTGAAATATGCATTTGATGAGATTGAAGCGATTATTGATCCATTTGAGAATAAACAGTTAGTTGTGGATGAGATGGAGTATAAATACTAAATAAAATTAAAAGCTATATTGATAATTGACAATCTGAATAAAATTGAATATAATAGTATTAATAAATATTCAAAGGATTATATTATGAAAACTGTAACAATGAGAGTAGATGATTCTATCTACGATATGATTAAACTTGCTGCTGATGGACAAAAAAGAAATCTTTCAAATTTTATTGAATTTGCAACTATGCAATATCTAACTTCTTCACAATTTGTAGAAAATAGTGAAATGAATGAAATTATGAATGATAAAGAACTTGTTAAAAACTTGATGAACGGATTTGATGACCTTAAAAATGGTGATTACAATATTGTCTAAGTATCAAATTGCTGAAACAAAAACTTTCCAAAAGATTAAAAAGAAAATAGATAAAAAGCTATATTCTAAAATTGTTAATTTTGTTTATCCTCAACTTCGAGAAAACCCTCTTTATGGAACAAATATTAAAAAATTAAAAGATAATCTTGAAGGCTACTATAGATATAGAGTTGGTAATTATCGCCTTTTTTATTTGATAGAAGATGATAAGCTAATCATTGCTATTGTAGATTTTAAACATAGGCAAGAAGCTTATGAATAATATATCAATCCTAGGAACATCCTCAGACGCAGGAAAATCAACTATAACATTTGTAATAGCAAAGATACTACAAGACTTAGGCTACAGCGTTGCACCCTTTAAAGCACAAAATGTCTCAAATAACTCTCACGTATGTGATGATGGAAGTGAAATAGCAATAGCACAATACTTTCAAAGCGAAGTATTAGGAGTAGAGACTTCATATCATTTAAATCCTGTACTTTTAAAATCAGGTCGTGGAAGTTCAGCTTCATTGATAGTGGAGGGTAAAGTAGTAGCAAACAAAGATGTATTAGATTACTATAGAGATATAGACACTTTAAAACCTTCTGTTAAAAGATGCTATGAGTATTTAGATACAAGATACGACTGTATTGTAAACGAAGGTGCTGGAAGTCCTGTTGAGTTAAATCTAATGGATAAAGACCTCTCAAACATCTTTATAGCCAATGAATACAATACTAAAATTATATTGGTTGCAGACATTGAAAAAGGTGGAGTATTTGCTTCTATTTATGGAGTGTATCATTTATTACCAGAAAAACTTCGTAATAATATTATAGGTGTAATTGTAAACAAGTTTAGAGGAGATTTATCTTTATTTGATGAAGGTATTAGAATCATTGAAGAGGATTTTAAAATACCAGTTTTAGGAGTATTGCCTTATGTTCCATTTAACTTAGGATTTGAAGATTCCGCATCATTAAAAAACTTTGTACAAAACCCAAAAAAGAAAAAACTTGATGTTGCCGTTATATCGTATCCATATATGAGTAATTACAATGATATAGAACCTTTGATATGTGATGATGAGGTATTTGTTGAGTTTGTGGATTATAATATTTCACTTGAAAAGTTTGACCTTGTAATTCTTCCTGGTTCTAAACTTGTAATCAAAGATTTAAAATGGTTAAAAGAAAATGGCTTATTTGAACAAATCAAAAACTATAAAAAAGATATTTGTTGTGTATGTGGTGGTTATGAAATGATGTTTGAAACACTAGATGATAAATACGCTTTAGAAAACAATGAAGCTTTAGTAGAGCAGGGCTTTGCTAAAATTCCTGCAAGTATAGTCTTTGAAAAAGAGAAGATATTAGAGAAAAAAACTTATGATTTATTTGATAGTAAAATAGAAGGCTTTGAAATTCATCATGGAATGTGTGATAAATATCCCTTATCATACGAAACAGAAAAGTTCAAAGGTACATTTGTTCATGGAATATTTGATAATGATAAGTTTAGAACTTCATATTTTAAATCAATTGATTCTTCATATATAGGATATATCTTTGAAGAGTACAAAAAAACTTCAATAGATACCTTTGTAAATACTATGAAAGATAAACTAGATGTAAAAAGGATTCTAAAAAGTGTTTTATAGTATTGCTCTAATAGCTTATGCTTTAGATAATATTTTTGGCGAATTTGAGAAACTAAAGTTTCTCAAACATCCAATAATATTTATGGGAGATTATATAAACTGGTTTAAAAAGAAGTATTATGAAGACTCAATTTTAAGAGGTGGAATATTAACAGTTTCATTGATTGTAATTGTTTATATAATCACTTCATTTCTAGCTAGTTTTGATAATATCTTATTTCAAGGTTTTTTAGCCTCTTTTACACTAGCTTCCAAAATGTTATACGACAGTGTAGAAGATGTAATAACAAGTAGGAATTTAGAAGTTAAAAAAGAAAAAATAGCTATGTTAGTAAGTCGTGATACAAGTACAATGACAAATTCAGATGTGAATAAAGCAGCAGTAGAAACTTATGCTGAGAATTTAAGCGATGGAGTAATTGCACCTTTATTTTATTTACTTTGTTTTGGAATAGTGGGAGCTTTTATATATAAAGCTATTAATACTTTAGATTCGATGATAGGGTATAGAAATGAAAAGTATGAAAACTTTGGAAAAATAGCAGCCATCCTTGATGATATTGTAAACTATGTACCTGCGAGAATAACAGCTGTTTTAATAGCTATATTATTTATGAGTAAAAAAGCACTAACACAGTTTTATAAATATGGCTCAAAACACGAAAGCCCAAATGCAGGATTACCAATAGCTTCAATGGCATTAAGTCTTGATTTAAAACTAGGTGGTCCAACTTCTTATTTTGGGAAAATTAAAGACAAAGCATTTTTTGGAATAGGAAAAGAAAATATTGAGAATAGTGATGTTTTAAAGACACTTTCGTTAAAGTATCGCTTAGATATATTTATAATAATTGTATTAATTTTAGGAGTACTATGATGACATATGAAGAGTGGTTTATCCAACAGGGTAACCTTCACGCAAATGTAATGAAAAAATTAGAAGATAAAACAGTTGATGAGGTTATAGAATACTTCAAGTTTGATAATATGGTAAAGAACGAACCAGATTTTTGTCCTTTATATAAAGACAATAAAAAATGTCATGATATGGAAGATTTAAACTGCTACCTTTGTGCCTGTCCAAACTTTAGGTTTAAAATGGAAGGCTTTGAAAAAACAGATGATGGGAAAACATTATTTTCAGTTTGTAATATCAAATCACGTGATGGAGCTCAATATATTGGTGAAGATTATATTCATCAAAATTGTTCAGGTTGTATAGTTCCACATCGGGCTAAATATATTAAAAAGAACTTCAACCGTTCATGGTTTGAAATTATGAAAGATGTAAGAAGTTAAAAATAAATGCCATATTTAATCTTAGTAACACTTCTTTGGGCATTTTCTTTTAGTTTAATAGGTGAAGTTTTAGCAGGGCAGGTTGATAGTTATTTTGCTGTACTTATTCGTGTTGTTTTAGCTTCATTAGTTTTTATTCCCTTTACAAAATTTAGAGGTATTCAAACAAAATTAAAGCTTCAAATAATGCTTATAGGAACTATACAAATTGGCTTGATGTATATTTTTCTTTATAAA
Organism: Poseidonibacter antarcticus; assembly: GCF_003667345.1. Classification (NCBI taxonomy): domain Bacteria; kingdom Pseudomonadati; phylum Campylobacterota; class Epsilonproteobacteria; order Campylobacterales; family Arcobacteraceae; genus Poseidonibacter; species Poseidonibacter antarcticus. The sequence goes on along the minus strand of NZ_RCWF01000008.1, from coordinate 6,076 downwards.
TCATTTTTATTTTTAAGTGTTCCAGAAGTTGTACTTTTCACTGTATTCACGCCTGTTTATGTAACACTATTTTATGATGGATTTAAAAAACAGTTTAAACCTCTTTATCTAGTTAGTACAGGATTAGCTGTATTTGGTGCATATATAATCAGATATCAAAATATTAGTGAAGATTTTATCACAGGTTTTTTGATGGTTCAAGCTGCAAGTATTTGTTTTGCTTTAGGACAAAGTGCTTACAAAAAAGTAATGGAATCACATACGCAAATTAGACATAGAGATGTTTTTGGATACTTCCATTTTGGAGCATTGATTGTAAGTGTAATATCATTTTTATTATTTGCAAATCCCGAAAAATTATCACCATCATTAATACAATGGGGTGTTTTAATTTGGTTAGGTGTAGCAGCTTCTGGTTTAGGATATTTCTTATGGAATAAAGGAGCTTGTTTTGTAGATGCAGGAGTGTTAGCAATTATGAATAACGCTTTAGTTCCTGCTGGATTACTTGTAAATCTTATTATTTGGGGAAAAACGAGTAATTATTTTTTACTTCTTTTAGGAAGTGCAGTTATAGGCTTGTCTTTATATTTACACTACTACTTTATGAAACTTTATAATAAAAAGAAAGTTTCATAAAATACAAAAGATGTAGAAGTTGATTTCTACATCTTTATTATAAAGTAATTCTTTCCATCTTCATATTTATATTCAAGTTTATAACCATGTAAACAAGCAATTGTTTTAACAATATATAAACCTAATCCAAATCCATCACTTCTTTTTTCTTCTTGTGAGAAAGCTTCAGTATAGTATTCTAAATCATATTTCAAAGGTTCACCTAGTGAACTTATTTCAATTTGTTCTTTCGAAGCATTTATAATAGCTTTATGATTTGGTGAGAATTTTATAGCATTATCAATTAAGTTTTTAAGTGCAATAGAAAACATTGAAATATCAACAGAGAAGTTAAAAGATTTAATTCTAGATGTAATATTATCAGGGGAAACCATCATAATCTCTAATGTTTTATTATAAATATTAAAAAATGATGTTGGCTCTTTATACATCATATTATTAGCAGATGTGAGCTTTTCTACAGTTGCTAATTCTTTGATAATATCATCCATTCTTTTAAAAGCTCTTTGAAGGTTATCTCTTGTTTGTTCATTATTTAATGTTTCAGCAATAAACATAGCTTTCGTAATAGGAGTTTTAAGTTCATGCATCATATTACGCATAAATAAATCTTTTGATTTTGTTTGATTATTTATAAGAGTAATAGCTTCATTAAAGCTTTTTGCAATTGTTCCAATTTCATCATTACTTATAGAGGTTATTTTAATGTCTTTATTACCATTTGAGAATTCAATAATTTGCTTATTTAATAGCTTAAGAGGTTTTAGTTTTCTTTTTAAAATAGCATATAAAAAAAATATTGTAATAAGCGATAATATAAATGTAGCAATTATAATTGCCATACTATAGTTATGGTTTGTTACATCTTTTAGCATAAGATTATATCCATATTGTTGTACATAAATATAATATTCTTCATTGTATTTATATACCCGATATGTTCCTAAATAGTTTTGAGTAATTGTTAGTTCTTGAGCATTTTTAATTATTTCAAGTTTTGCATCTCTATCTTCCAATGGTTTTACTTGGAATTTCTTGAATAATTTGAATAATGTTTCTGCACTAGGTAAGTTTTGAAAAGTACTTAAAAAATTCTCTGCAATAAGTTCGTATCTATTTTGTTGAGTAATTTCATGTTTTTGCTTATCAAAACTAATAAATAATGAAAACGTAATTAATATTGCAACAAAAGCTAATGAAAATATTAAATTAATAAAAGCAGAAATAGAAATATTTCTTATCATATTAGTTGATATCCAATACCTCTAACTGATTTTATATATGTTTTTGTAGCATCTATTTTTGATAATTTTGATCTAATTCTTGAAATGATTACATCAATATTTTTTAATGAAGAATCATCTTCAATACTATCACTAGCATATATAAAATCTTCTCTAGCTATTACGCCACCATTTCTTCTAATAAGAAGTTTTAAAATATCATATTCAGCAAGAGTTAGAGTAAGAGGAATATCTTTAAAATATATTTGCATATCATCTTCTTTTACAATAAAAGGAGAACTATTTCCTATTTTCTTAACTTCTGCTGGTTTATCAATTCTTTTTAAAATAGTTTTTATTCTAGCTTGAAGTTCTCTAGGATTATAAGGTTTTGGCAAATAATCATCAGCACCTCTTTCTAATCCCATAACTTTATCTAGAATATCATCTCTTGCAGAACTTATAATAATAGGGATTTGAGATTTTTCTCTAATTTTGGGAAGTAACTCTAATCCATCAATTTCAGGAAGAGTTAAATCTAAAATTAATAGTTGAAACTCTTTATTAATACTTAACATAGATAGTCCATTATATGGACTATCCGTATTTGTAACTTCTATATCAAATGCTGCAAGATAATCAGTAATGATTTGTGCAAGTTCTAAATCATCTTCTATCATTAATACTTTTATGATTGTAAATCCTTTATTTTATAACAAAAAGAATAGTCTGTCCATATCTATTTACATAAACTCTTTTATGTTTGTTTTTATACTTTGTTAAAGATGCTTCAAGGTTTTGGAAATTATTAATTTCAATATCTTCAATTTGAATGATAATATCTCCAGGTTGGAATCCTACTTTTTCTGCTCTACTTTTTGGTTCAACATCAGAAATCAATACACCTTTTGTATCAGGAGCTAATCTAAATTGTTTTTGTGTATTTGTATCAATCGTAGTTACTTTTAAACCACTTAAAACTCTTCCATTATTAGCTTGAATTTGAACTAAGGTTGTTCTATTTCCTAGTACTATTTTTAATTCAATATTTTTTTTATCTCTTTCTATACTTAAAACTATTTTTTCATTTGGTTTAAATGAAGCGACAATATTCTGTAAATCAGTTCGATCTCTTATTGTTTTATCATTAATTGCATAAATTAAATCACCTCTTTTTACTCCAAATTTAAAAGCAGGAGTTCCTTCTGATACATCTAAAACAAGAGCACCTTTTTTATGATTATATACTTTTGACATTTCAGCGTCTAAATCACTAATAGCAACACCTAAATAACCTCTTGTTACTTTACCATCAGAAATTAACTTTTTAACTACGTCTTTTACCATTGCAACGGGAATAGCAAATCCTATACCATTATTCCCTCCACTTTTAGAAATAATAGCAGTATTAATACCAATTAAAGCACCTCTACTATCAACTAAAGCACCACCTGAGTTTCCTGGGTTTATAGATGCATCAGTTTGAATATAGTTTTCATATCTATTAAGTCCAACTTTATTTTTATTTAAAGCTGAAATAATACCTTGTGTAACAGCACTTCCTATACCAAATGGATTTCCAATTGCAAAAATAACATCAGCAACTTCTAACTCTTTTGAGTGACCAAATTTAATTGGAGTTAAATTTGTAGAGTCTATTTTAATAACAGCTAAATCACTATCAGAATCTTTCCCAATAAGTTTTGCATTGTATTCTTTTGTATCATTGCCAATAGTTACGGTAATCTCTTCAGCATTATCTATTACATGGTTATTAGTAACAATATATCCATTTTTAGCAATAATAACACCAGAACCTAAAGATCTTTGAACTCTATTTTGTTTAAATTGATTTCCAAATTGATCTCCAAAAAATCTTTTGAAGAATGGATCTTTAAATATTTGTTGTGGAAGATTTTCATTTGATGAATTAATATGTCTTTTTGTTGATATATTAACAATTGATTTCATAGATTTTTTAATAGCACCATTAAAAGATAAAATTTGATTATTTGTATTTGGAGCTACTCTAGTCGGATTTTTATCTATCATATTAAAATTTATTGATTCTGCAAATAATTGACTAGCAATTAAAGTTGAGGCAAATAAAAGTTTTTTCTTCACAATATATCCTTTTGAATGTTTGATTAGATGATTGTAGAGTATAAGTGTAAACTATTTTCCAATCAATAGTTAATAATTGGTTAATAAAATCAAGGTTTTAACCTTGATTTTATAAATTTACTACTATAAATCAGTTTTAAGCATAGCTCCAGAACTTGCGTTTGTTACAAGAGATCTATATTGTCCTAACCAACTTGAAGTAAGTGGTTTTTTAATAGGTTTAAAGTTAGCTCTTCTTTTAGCTATTTCTTCGTCGCTTAAATCAACAGATAAAAGGTATGCATCAACATCAATATTGATAATATCTCCATCTTTTAATAACCCAATCATACCACCTTCAGCAGCTTCAGGACTTACGTGACCAATTGAAGCACCTCTTGTAGCACCTGAGAATCTACCATCAGTAATAAGAGCAACAGTTTTACCCATTCCCATTCCCATAATAAGTGAAGTAGGGGCAAGCATTTCTTGCATTCCTGGACCACCTTTAGGACCTTCGTATCTAATTACAACAACATCACCATGTGTAACTTTACCACCAACAATACCAGCAATTGCTTCAGCTTGACCATCAAAACAAACAGCTTTACCACTTAATGCACGTGCACCTGTAATTCCTGCAGTTTTAATAACAGCACCTTGTTCTGCTAAGTTACCATAAAGAATAGCTAAACCACCAACATCAGAATATGGATTGTCAATAGTATGAATAATATTTGTATCTTTTATATATGCATCAGAAATTTTTTCGTAAAGAGTTTCACCTGTAATTGTAATATTATCAAGTAAAATATCATTACCTCTTTTTGTCATTTCTTTCATTACTGCATTTACACCACCAGCTTTATTAATATCTTCCATATGAACAGTAGATAAAGATGGAGAAATTTTTGCAATATGAGAAACTCTTTTAGAGATTTTATTAATATCTTCTAAATTAAAATCAACTTTAGCTTCTCTAGCAATTGCTAACATATGTAAAACAGTATTAGAAGAACCACCCATTGCCATATCAACAGCAAAAGCATTTCTTACAGCATTTTCATTTAAGATATTTCTTAATAAGTATTTTTCACTAGCTTGTTTATCTAAAGCAATTTCACAAATTCTTTTAGCAGCTTGTCTATATAATACTTCTCTCTCAGGAGTTAAAGCTAAAATAGTTCCATTTCCAGGAAGTGCAATACCCATAGCTTCCATAAGTGTATTCATAGAATTGGCTGTAAACATACCAGAACAAGAACCACCACTAGGACATGCATTACATTCAATATCAAGTAATTCTTCATCTGTAATTTCACCAGCCTCATGTTTACCAACTGCTTCAAAAGCTGTTGCTAAATCAATTGGTGTACCATCTTTATCGTGACCTTTTTGCATTGGTCCACCAGATACAAAAATAGTAGGAACATTAACTCTTAATGCACCCATAATCATACCAGGAACAATTTTATCACAGTTTGGAATAGCAATCATTGCATCCAATTTATGTGCATTCATTACAGTTTCAATTGAATTTGCAATTAATTCTCTTGAAGGTAATGAAAATAACATACCATCATGACCCATTGCAATACCATCATCAACACCAATAGTATTGAACTCAAATGGTACACAACCGTTCTTTCTAATTTCATCTTTAATAATAACAGCAACTTTATCTAAGAAAAAATGTCCAGGGATTAATTCAATAAAAGAGTTTGCAACTCCAATGAATGGTTTTTCAAAATCTTCATCTTTTAATCCAGTAGCTCTTAACAAAGATCTATGTGGTGCTCTATCAAAGCCTTTTTTTACTTCATCACTTCTCAATTTTAAATCCTTTAAATATATGCATAATTTATACAAGGATTATACATTTTTTGCTGTTCAAATTTGATTAAAAGAAATAAAATATGGAAATTTTGATATTTCTTTTTAAAACCCTTGACAAAGAATAATAAATCTATTATAATTCCAGTCCAATTTAAGAAACAATGTTTTTTAAATTCTACCAATAGTGCGAGTGTGGCGGAATAGGTAGACGCGTTGGACTTAAAATCCAATTCCGGTTTCGGAGTGTCGGTTCAATTCCGACCATTCGCACCACT